>NZ_JAKFFD010000204.1:0-12389 GCF_036675385.1 Pseudarthrobacter sp.
GAAAAAGGGTTGTCGCGGTCCTGCGGAAACAATATTCCGAGGAGATTTAGCAAGATTACACCGCTGATGCATGAACCCAACGTAAGCAGAATCTGCATTAGAGTAGTGCCAGTCAAAATGGCGACTGCCACAATTGGCAGCGATACTACGGCCAAGCCAATCACCTGAGAACTTAGCAGAAGGAGCAGCGTTCGACCCGCCGATCCTGAGGTTCCAGGAAGGCGCCTGAGTGACCGAGTTGCAGAAAAATGATAGAGAGCCTGGGTAGTCAGGATACCAACTGAATATACAAGGTTATTAGGTGCTTGCACTAACAGTACTGCCGCAACGGCATACGTCCCCACTATTGCCAACCATGTATCCGCCCGCCGAATCCATACCAGGACGTACCAGCCAAGTTCTGTGGACGTCCATGTATGACGGAAGTTGATTCCAAAGAACTTCCGTCCCGTCGTATATGAGTCTGGGATTGTTAGCCAAGCGATAATCCCGGTCGAAATAGCTATAACGAAAAAGGCAATGACAGCCGCAAAGTCTCCGTAGGTCCTACCCAAAGTAACGAAGCTGTCGGTGAAGTGATAGCCAGGGCGCTGCTCTAGAAAATCGACGGACATAACATTCGCGAGTGTCTGCGTTATTGCAGCGAACGTTCCCAACAACGTGGCGCATACGACCAAGCTAACAAGAGTCGCAATGCGAGACAGTTTTAGAGCGTTCAGGATCCTCATAACAAGGTTGTTTATGATCAGAAGCACACTGAAAGCACATACCGCAGGAAATGCAATACCTTCTAGAATGAAGATTAACCCTGTAAATCCGGTCAGAATGACTACCGCGATACTGGCAGGGACGAATACGAGTCCGATGATTCCGAGAATTATAAGCGCTTCAAACGTTGTCAAGGCAGCCGACCGCTGCCGGTTCGTCAAAGGAAGCTGCCATGTGAAAGCCATCATGTCAGACGACCGACCGAAAAGGACTCGAACGAAGAGGAAGGCGAGGATGGTCCAATTGACCGTTGAAATGCTCGCTATGCGGACGAGAAACTCCAGAGTGCCTGCGTTGCCCACCACCGGCCACAGGAAGAGGAAAGCAAACAGGGTTAGAGCTGCCAGTGTGAGGATTGCAGCAGCCGCAGTGCCCAGCCTGAAAAATGAATCCCGCAAGAGGCCATGTGAAAGGACACGCCGACGCATGTACGTCGTCAGCAGGCGAACAAGCAGGAGGGTATTAGACGCTTTCATGCTCACTTCCGAACAGCATCTCATCAACCCATGACTTGAGCGTTGTCCCCTCTTTTTGCAGCTCCTCAATGGAAATCCGATCCAATATCAGCGCTTTCTTCATCACAACAACATCGTCGGCAAGCTCCTCGAGTATTGAAAAGTCGTGCGTGCACAGCAAAACACCCCTGCCGCGTTCTCTCATTTCAGCAAGGCGCCGCGCGCAATAGCGCTGTGCGTCCAGGTCGATCCCGTTGAAGGTCTCATCGATGACCGTTAGGGGTCGATCCAGCAGGAATGCGGCTAGGAATTGCACCTTCTTCCTCATTCCGTGTGAGTAGTCTTCGATCAGGTGCTCCTCCCGTCCGTCCATGCCTAACGCTTGGAATACAGCGCTGACCTCATCAGCACTGACCTCGGACGTTCCATACATTTGCTCGACTGCCCGGTAGTACTCGCGTCCGGTGAGAAAGTCAGGAAGAAAGTCTTCGCTGGGCAGGTAAATAGCTGACTTCTTCGCATCCAACTGCTGGTGATCCTGCCCGGACAGCTGGATTCGTCCCCGCTTAAGTTGGTAGTTATCAAAAATTAAATTGATCAACGTTGATTTCCCCGAGCCATTGGGACCTACGAGTCCAACAATCTGGCCCTCGCCAACGACTAAGTCTGTTTCGAACAGGACGATCGGCCCGGATCCGTACGAAAATGAAACCTTGCTAACGTCGAGTAAAGTCTTCACAAATTTGCCTTAATTCCCAAGTGAAGGGGAGCCTGCCAAGCAGACCTCCACAGGCTCCCCTAGTACCTAACTAGTTACACACACTCCATGAAGACCTCAAAGCCATTATTGAAGTAGAACCGGCCGCTGAAGCGCTTATTCTGGAAGATGACACACCACGCAGCCATGCCAAGCAGCACAGCGCCTCCGACCACAATCAAGATGGCAACTGCCACGAGGTACCAGGCATCAAACCGAACAAGTGATTCGTCAAAGCGACGTTTGATGTCTGCTTCAATAACGGCTCCCCCAGGAATCATGAGCTGAAGTGCTGTTCCCATTTAGATTTTCCCCCTTATTTGAGCGAGCCGGCGGAAAGTTTATTCCCTCCTTTAACCGGCACCCCCGCATGAGCGTAGCTAGTGTCGATGAGTTAATCAAAACGATGGAGTAATGGTTTACTGAACGACATAGAGGGCTTTCCCTAGTTTCAAGCCCATCAGGAATCCCGCCGCGCGGACGGTTGCACAGCTCCCGGCATTCGCCGAACAAGCTGCAAATGGTGGACGGTACGCGGACGTAGCCCATGACGTGTACAGACTTCTGATCCTTTCGCCGGCACAACAGGCCTCAGGCGGTCGGAAATCTCTGACCTCTATCCCGATGCTCTGACATTCGGTGGGAGGCCGCAGGTCGTCGTCCTGACAACGCTGGTACGCGTAGACGCGTGTCCACAGTTCAGGGACGCGCCCAAGTCCCGGAGGCCGCGAACAGTTCCGATCCCAAAAACCCACCAGGACCGTGGGTTTGCGGCGGCGCGAGGCCGTGACAAGTGCTCCTTTTCGCCGTAGCTTTGCTGCACGTGGCGATGGGGGATTGTAGTGGACTTCTTCGGAACCATCATGGGTCCGTTCAATTGGCTTGTATCCGCCGTCATGGTCGGAATCCATGACGTCCTGAGCAGCATGGGCATGCCTGCGGCAAGCGGCTGGACGTGGACTGTGTCCATCATCGGCCTGGTGCTGATCATCCGTGCCGCCCTGATTCCGGTGTTCCTGCAGCAGGTCAGCGCCCAGCGCCGGATGCGGCTCCTGCAGCCGGACCTGAAGAGGCTGCAAGAAAAGTACAAGGGCAAGACCGATCAGCTGTCCCGGCAGGCCATGGCCCAGGAACAGATGGCCCTCTACAAGGAACACGGGACCAACCCGCTGTCCGCCTGCCTGCCGATGCTCATCCAGGTGCCGTTCTTCTTCGCGCTCTTCCAAGTACTCTCCGGCATCCCAGCCGCAGCCAGGGAAGCCCACGGCATCGGAGCGATGACCCACGAACAGGCTGTGCAGTTCGACGAATCAAGCATTTTCGGCGCCCCGCTGTCAGCGTCCGTACTGCACGGCAGCGGTGGCGACCCCGCGGCGGTCGCAGTGCTGACCATCCTGATGATCCTGGCCATGACGGCCGCACAGTTCATCACGCAACGACGCATCGTGGCCCGGACCGTGCCTGACGATGCCGCAGACAATCCCCTCGCGCGCCAGCAGAAGGTGATCATGTACATCTTGCCGTTCGTCTTCGGTGTGGGCGGCGTACTCTTCCCGATCGGCGTCCTGATCTACTGGACCACCACCAACCTCTGGACCATGGCGCAGCAGTTCACCATCAAATGAAGGGTGCGCCTACCCATCCACTGCCGACGGCGGCACAATGGGCGGATGGGCCAGCTCATCTACTCAGGCATCATGTCCCTGGACGGCTACGTCGCGGACCGCGACGGCAACTTCAGCTGGAGCGAGCCGGACGAGGAAGTCCATACGTTCGTCAATGATCTCGAACGCGATGTGGGCACCTACCTTTTCGGCCGCCGCATGTACCAGGTCATGTCTGCGTGGGAAACCTTCGATACCCCCGATCAGCCGGACTACATCCGGGACTTCGCGCGGATCTGGCAAGGAGCGGACAAGGTTGTCTACTCCACCACCCTCACCGCCGCATCCACGGCCAAAACCAGGATCGAGCGGACCTTTGTTCCCGACGCCGTCCGGGACCTCAAGAACGCCACGGACGCGCACATCAGCATCAGTGGCCCCACGCTGGCCGCTGCCGCGCTCCGGGCCGGGCTGGTGGAGGAATGCCGCGTGTTCCTCAATCCGGTGGCCGTGGGAGGAGGCCTTCGCTTCCTGCCGGACGGGCAGGGCCTGCGGCTGGAACTCCTCGAAGAGCACACCTTTGGAAACGGCGTGGTCTACCTCCGCTACCGCACACAGGCATAAGGGGCAGAATGGGGGCATGACCAGCATCGTTATCATTGGCGGCCACGGCAAAGTGGCCCTCCACCTGTCCACGCTTCTTACAACCGAAGGTCACAGGGTCACGTCGATCATCCGCAACCCGGACCATGCCGCAGACGTCGCGGCTACCGGCGCCACGCCGTCGGTCCTGGACGTTGAAAATTCGACGACGGCGGCAATCGCCGACGCCCTCAGGGGCCATGACGCCGTGGTCTGGTCCGCCGGGGCCGGGGGAGGAAGCCCGGAACGCACCTATGCGGTGGACCGTGACGCGGCCATCCGGTCGATGGACGCGGCGGCGGAGGCCGGCGTCGGGCGTTATGTGATGGTGTCCTACCTGGGCGCGGGGCCGGACCATGGCGTCCCGGCCGAGAACAGCTTCTTTGCCTACGCGGACGCCAAAGCAGCGGCGGATGAGTACCTGCGCGGCACCTCACTGGCCTGGACCATCCTGGGTCCGGGGACGCTGACGGACCAGCCGGGAACAGGACTCATCGAAGTGGACCCCGGAACGGACGGCAGCCGGGCAACCTCCCGCAGCAACACGGCCAGTGTGGCCGCCGCGGTGCTTGACCTGCCCGAAACGGCGGGGCGGACCATCGAATTCCGTGACGGCACACTCCCGATTGCCGCCGCCCTGGAGCCGCAGCCGTAGCCGAGAGGCACCGGCCGCGACGCTGGAATAACACAGCGCGAAGGGACAGCTGAGGCCCCTGGAACCGATGCGGCTCCGGGCCTCAAATGTCCCTTCGCGCCGTTGGAGCACGAAGCCTACTCCGGAACCGCGAGCTCCAGGTCCAGGGTGTTCTTTTCCACGTAGTCGAGGGCGCACCGCACGGCTCCCACGGTCACGATTGAATCTCCCAAGGGCGAGACCGCCACCCGCGGGGGAGTGGCGGTGTACTTGGTCAGGTGCCTGGCGATCGGCTCGAGCAGCACGCCGGCGGAGTTCGCCACGGCCCCGCCAATGACCACGAGTTCGGGGTTGATCATGGTGGCGACGGCCCCGATGATCCGGGCCATCCTGTCGGCCAGCCGTTCAAGGATCTTCAGCGCCACGGCGTCGCCGTCCGCGGCGGCCGCGAAGACGTGCTCTGCTTCCGCGCCTTTGGCGGCGTGATCCCGGAGCGACGTCTTGGCCTTGCCCGCAAGCGCCTCTGCGGCCCATCTCCTGGCCAGGGACGCTATTCCGTAGGTGTCTCCCACTCCCTCCAGCATGTCGAGGAAGGCAAGCTCGCCGGCGCCTCCGCCGCGGCCGTGCAGCAGCCGTCCGCCGTCGATCACGCCCGACCCGAGGCGCTCACTCGCGAGGATGACCACGACGTCGTCCACGCCGGCAGCGGCGCCCCGCCAGCGGTCGCCCAGGGCGGCCAGGTTCGCATCGTTTTCCAGCAGCACCGCCCAGCCCCGCCGGTCCCGCAGGGCGGCCTTCAGGCCGACGTCGAACAGTCCCCAGAAGTGCTGCGTCACCAGCACCTCGCCGTTCCGGTCCACCGGCGCCGCAATGCCGGCGCAGACCGCCAGAACGGAATCGGGGGAGGCTCCCACGCTGTGGAGGGCCATCATGGCGGTGCGGTCAATGACGGCGATGCGTTCCTCGGCCGGGATGTCTGCTTCCGCGAAGGGCTGGCTGGACCTGCCGAGGGCCTTTCCGCGAAGGTCGGACACCACCACGGTGGCCTTGGAGACACCCACGTCCATGCCCAGAACGTAGCCTGCGCGTTCGTTGAGTTCGAACCGCCGTGCCGGCCGGCCTTTCTGGTAGCCGCCGAAGGCCCGCTGGTTTTCCAGCTCCCGGATCCAGCCTCGGTGCATGAGGTCCTCGCACACGGAGATGGCCGTGGCCCGGGTCAGTCCGGTGGCTTCCATAACGTCGGTGACCGTTACGGCCTGCGACGCGCGCAGAAAATCCAGGACGGCTCCGGCACTCACGCGCCTGAGCAACTGGGGCGTTGCGACGGAAATTTCGGACATGGTGTTGACCCCCTGTGTTCTGCACCACATAATACTTGAGAAACTAAATTTAGATTCCAAATAAACAATGCCTGGCCAGGTGGGCCGGACGGCCGCCGAGCCACCGGTCTTCAAAATCCTTCATTCAGCCTTTGCAAAGGAGCAACAGTGAACCGCATCCCGAAGCACTGCCCGCCTTCACCACAGTCCTCTCCCTGCCGTCCGTCGGCTCCCGCCCTGTGAGCGGCACCGTGCCCGCAACACTGCCCAGCAGGCGCTCGCTGTTCCGGGCGGCCGGCCTGGCCGGAGCAGCCGCCTTCCTTCCCCTCACCGGCTGCGCCGCCGGCGCAGGGCAGCAGGCTGGCGTCACCACCCTGCGGTTTATGCAGAACAAGCCGGAGGTGGTGGGCTACTTCAACCAGGTGATCAAGGACTTCGAAGCCCTGAACCCGGATCTCCGGGTCATCCAGGACTTCAATGAGGGCAACTTCGTCCCCGGCCTGGTCCGCAACGATCCGCCCGACGTCGTGACCCGGGGATTCGCGACCGAAACGGCTGAGTTCGTCCGGAAGGGAATCTTCGCAGACCTGTCCGGCCTTCCCGTGGCCAAGACTGTCGATCCGAAGTTCCAGGACCTCATCAGTTCGTGGGGACAATATAAGGGGAACGAAACCAGCGCCCTGCCGTTCTCCATTGCTGCGGCCGGGGTCATCTACAACCGGGACATCTTCGCAGCCCACGGTGTGGCTGTTCCAACCACGTGGGACGCCTTCATCGCCGCGTGTGAGACCTTCAAAGCAGCAGGCATCACGCCGATCTACGGGACGTTCAAGGACGCCTGGACCCTCCGCCAGGGTGCCTTCGACTACGTCACCGGCGGAATGCTGGACGTCGGGGGATTCTTCCGGGACCTGATGGCCAAGGGGGCCAACATCCCGCAGTCCGCCCCCGAGTCATTCAGCAATCACTACCGCTCCTCGCTGCCAAAAATCCTGCAGCTTGCGTCCTACTCGCAGAACGGGGCGGCCAGCAAGAACTACTCTGACGGAAATGCCGCCTTCGGCAAGGGCCAGGCCGCCATGTATCTGCAGGGGCCGTGGGCGCTCTCCCAGCTGGTTCAGGCCAACAAGGACATCAAGCTGGGCACCTTTCCGCTGCCGGTCACCAACGACCCGGACCAGACCAAGGTGCGCGTCAACGTGGACATGGCACTCTCCATCACCCGGAACACGCGGAAAAGGGCCGCTGCGGAGAGGTTCCTCAACTACCTGCTGGAACCGTCCGTGGTCAACACGTACAACGAGAAGAACGCGGCGTTCTCTCCGCTGATAGGCGCCCCTTTCGTGAGCAACCCCCATCTCCGCGGTGTTGCCGCCCACGTGGCCGAAGGCCGCTACTACCAGGGCGCCGGAACGTACTTCCCGCCGTCGGTCCCCATGAACAACTACATCCAGTCCTTCGTCTTCAACAAGAACGGTGAACAGTTCCTGACCACGGTCGACGACGAATGGCGCCGCGTCGCCGAGCGGACAGCGGTCTGATGCCCACTACGATTCCAGGAGCCCCCATGACCGCAACTGCCCTGCCGGCCGAGACAGCCACGGCCGCGCACAACGAGCCCGCCCGTGCGCCCGCCATCCGGTCCAAGCGCCGGATCGACCCCACGTACTACTGGATGGTGGTGCCGGTCCTCGCACTTTTCGCCTTCTTCATCACCCTGCCAGCGCTGGTTGGTGTGTTCTTCAGCCTTACCAACTACGCAGGCTACGGTGACTGGAAGTTCATCGGCCTGTCCAACTACGTCAACATCTTCAAGGACCCTGCAATCCTGCAGTCCTACATCTTCACGTTCGTCTTTGCCCTGACCACCACCGTGGTGGTCAATATCGTGGCCCTGGCGATCGCCCTTGGGCTGAATGCGAAAATCAAGTGGCGAACCGGCATCCGCACCGTGTTCTTCATCCCCATGGTGCTCTCAGCCCTGGTGGTGTCGTTTGTCTTCAACTACCTGTTCTCCAACACCCTGCCGGTGCTCGCTGAACGGTTCGGCTTAACGCCGCTTGCCACCAGCATCCTGGCCAACGAAAACCTCGCCTGGCTGGCCATTGTGCTTGTCACCGTATGGCAGGCCGCGCCCGGAGCCACCATCATCTTCCTCGCCGGGCTCCAGAGCGTCCCGGCGGAGGTCTACGAAGCCGCGGACCTGGATGGTGCCGGCAGCTTCCGCCAGTTCCTGAGCCTCACACTGCCCCTCATCCTCGGGTACCTGGTCATCAATGTGATCCTCGGGTTCAAGGGATTCCTGGGGACCTACGAGATCATCGTGGGCCTCACCGGCGGCGGACCCGGCATGGCAACCCAGTCAGTGGCCATGCGCATCTTCTCCGGCTTCACGGGTGGCGACTATTCCTACCAGATGGCCAATGCGGTCATCTACTTCCTGATCACTTTGCTGATCTCCGTCATCCAGCTGCGCCTCATCCAGCGCCGGGGGGTATCTCTCTAATGACCGCATCACTACTTCCACAGCGCAGCGCCCGCGTCCTCACAAAACGCCCGTCCAGCCGCGAAGGCTTCAAGATCAACTGGTGGCTCACCGCCCTGATGCTGGTGGCTTCGCTGACTGTCCTGCTGCCGCTGTACTTCACCGTGGCCATGGCGCTGAAGTCACCGGACCAGATCGGCACCGGTACAGGGCTTGCCTGGCCGAACCCGCTGAACTGGGAGAACTTCGCCGCTGCCTACGTGGCCACGAACTTCCCCCGGGCCTTTATGTCCACGGCATTCGTCACCGTCTTCAGCGTCCTGGGCTCGCTGGCCTGCAGTTCGCTGGTTGCCTACGCCATCGCGCGGAACTGGAACCACCGGTTCTTCCGCGGCTCCTTTGTGTACCTTCTGTCCGCCATGTTCATTCCGTTCCCGGTGATCATCCTTCCGCTGATCAAGCAGACGGCATTGCTCGGCCTGGACAACCCGGCCGGCGTCGTCTTCCTGCACGTGCTGGGCGGGATCTCGTTCAACGCGCTGCTGTACATCGCGTTCGTCCGGTCCATACCTGTGGAGCTGGAGGAATCGGCCCGGATTGACGGCGCCACCACGTGGCAGGTGTTCCGCAAGATCATCTTCCCGCTGCTGGCCCCCATGAACGCCACGGTGGGCATCTTCGCCTTCCTGGGCTCGTGGAACGACTTCCTGCTGCCGCAGATGATGATCGCCGACCCGGCCCTGCAGACCCTCCCCGTGGTCCAGATGCTGTTCCAGGGCGAATTCAATACGGACTACAGCCTCGCGTTCGCGTCCTACCTGATGGCCATGGCACCCACATTGGTGGTTTACATCCTGGCCCAACGTTGGGTACTGTCCGGAGTCATGCGCGGGGCCGTTAAATAGCCAGACCTATCCACCCAGCAAGAACAACCCAAACAAGAGAAAAGGATCATCCTTTGTCCACCACTGCCACGCTGGCAACCCTGTCCGATTCCGATCGTCTGGCCGATCCCAACTGGTGGCGCCAGGCCGCGGTCTACCAGATCTATCCGCGCAGCTTCGCCGATTCAAACGGTGACGGCATGGGTGACATCAAGGGCATCACGGCCAAGGTCCCGTACCTGAAGGCGCTGGGGATCGACGCCGTGTGGCTGAGCCCTTTCTATCCGTCGGCCCTGGCCGACGGCGGCTACGATGTGGACGACTACCGCGACGTGGACCCCAAGCTGGGCACGCTGGCGGACTTCGACGAGATGGCCAAGGCGCTGCACGCCGCCGGCATCAAGCTGATCGCCGACATCGTCCCCAACCACTCCTCGAACCGGCACGAATGGTTCAAGGAGGCGCTCGCCGCGCCGAAGGGTTCCGCCGCGCGTGAGCGCTACATCTTCCGTGACGGCAAAGGAGCCAACGGCGAATTCCCGCCGTCGGACTGGGACTCCGTCTTCGGCGGCCCTGCCTGGGAGCGCATCACCGAGCCGGACGGCACCC
Source organism: Pseudarthrobacter sp. (assembly GCF_036675385.1). Taxonomy (NCBI): domain Bacteria; kingdom Bacillati; phylum Actinomycetota; class Actinomycetes; order Micrococcales; family Micrococcaceae; genus Pseudarthrobacter; species Pseudarthrobacter sp. The sequence continues at coordinate 10,158 of NZ_JAKFFD010000204.1, forward strand.
CCGGCCAGTGGTACATGCACATCTTCGCCAAGGAGCAGCCGGACCTGAACTGGGCCAGCCGCGAGGTCCGCGACGACTTCCTCAAGACCCTGCGCTTCTGGTCCGACCGCGGCGTGGACGGCTTCCGCGTGGATGTGGCCCATGCCCTCACCAAGGACCTCACCGAGCCGCTCATCTCCAAGGTGGAGCTGACCGAGGCCAACTCAGGGACGGACGGGTTCGACGACGGTTCGCACCCCTTCTGGGACCGGGACGACGTCCACGACATCTACCTCGAATGGCGCGAAGTCTTCAACGAGTACAACCCGCCCCGCACCGCCGTCGCCGAAGCATGGGTGCACGCTACCCGCCGTGCCCGCTATGCCAGCCCGGAGGGCCTGGGCCAGGCCTTCAACTTCGACCTGCTGCAGGCCGACTTCGATGCCGAGGATTTCCGCGAAATCATCACCCGCAACCTCGCCGAAGCCGCCGCGACCGGCGCGTCCTCCACCTGGGTTTTCTCCAACCACGACGTCGTCCGGCATGCCACGCGCTATGGCCTGCCCAAGGCGTCCAAGGGCAAGAAGCACGCCAAGGGTCAGGACGGGAAAGGCTGGCTGCTGGCTGGCGGACCCAAGGAAGAACTCGACGTGGACCTTGGCGAGCGCCGTGCCCGCGCCGCCACCTTGCTGATGCTTGCTGTGCCCGGCTCGGCCTACCTGTACCAGGGCGAGGAACTGGGCCTGCAGGAAGTGGCGGAGATTCCGGACTCCGAGCGCCAGGATCCCGCGTTCTTCCGGAACAGGGGCGTTGAGGTGGGCCGTGACGGCTGCCGGGTGCCCCTGCCCTGGAAGGTTGAAGGGACCTCCTTCGGCTTTGGCGACGGCGGTGCGCACCTGCCGCAGCCGGACTGGTTCAGCAAGTATGCGGTGGAGGCGCAGGACGGCACCGAAAACTCCACTCTGGAGCTGTACCGCACCGCCCTGAAGCTGCGCCGCGAACTGCAGGCCGGCGAGGAGCTGGAGTGGGTGGAGACCGGAAACCCGGAGGTCCTGCACTTCCGCCGCCCCGGTAGCTGGCAGTCCGTGACCAACTTCGGGGACACCGCCGTCGACCTTCCGGCAGGGACCGTCCTGGTCAGCAGCGCCCCTTTGGTGGACGGCAAACTCGGCGCCAACAGCACCGTCTGGCTGCGCTGACATAACCCAGGATCAAACAGGTGGCGGGACCCGGCCGGGCCCCGCCACCTGTGCGTCTGCCCCGGCTCATGAAAGGGTGAAGCAATGACCCAACACACCGTTCCATCCCCCGCGCAGGAACTCATCTACGGCTGCATGGGCCTGGGCGGCAGCTGGACCGACGAACCGCATCAGGTGCAGCATGTGGACGAGGCAGCCGCCGCCGTCGAGGCCGCGCTGGACGCCGGCATCACGCTGTTCGATCACGCGGACATCTACCGCAGCGGCAAGTCCGAGGCGGTGTTCGGCGAGGTCCTCGCGGCAACACCAGGCCTGCGCGACCGGATCCGGCTGCAGACCAAGTGCGGGATCCGGCTCCGCGAACGCGGGCTGGCCACGCACTATGACCTCAGCCGCGAATCCATCCTCGAGCGGGTGGACGGGAGCCTGAAGAGGCTGCAGACGGATTACGTGGACGTCCTCCTGCTGCACCGCCCGGATCCCCTGACGGACCTGGCGGAGGTGGCGGCCGCCGTCGGGCAACTGCTGGCCGACGGCAAGGTGCGGGCGCTTGGGGTGTCCAACATGTCCGGCGCGCAGATCGAGGCGCTGCAGGAACGGCTGGAGGTGCCGGTGGTGGCCAACCAGCTGGAGATGAGCCTGCTGAAGCGGGCCTGGCTGGAAAGCCAGGTACTGGTGAACCATCCGGAGTCGGTGGACTACAGCTTCCCGCACGGGACCCTGGAGTACTGCAGCAGCAACGGTGTTACCGTGCAGGCTTACGGCGCGCTGGCGCAGGGGTTGTACACGGGGGCAGCTCCGGAAAACCCGACGGCGGCGGAGACTGCCGCGGCCGCGATGGTTGCGGAGCTTGCCAGTGAGTACGGCACCACGGGGGAGGCCGTCCTCCTGGGGTGGCTGATGAAGCATCCGGCCGGCATTGCGCCCGTGATCGGGACCGTGAATCCGGCGAGAATCGCCGCCTGCGCGGACGCCGCCCGCGTGGCGGAGGCCATGACCCGGGCCGACTGGTACGGACTGTGGATTGCGGCGCGGGGCGGCACCCTCCCCTGAG
>NZ_JAKFFD010000013.1:0-12379 GCF_036675385.1 Pseudarthrobacter sp.
ACTGCCGTCCCCAACGGCATCCGGCAGGATGCGGCCCTCCGCCTCAAGGACGCCCTGAGTGAGGTTGAGGTCCTTGCCGAGCTGCGGAAGCTCGCGGCGAAGAACAAGACGGCCGTCCAGATGATCGGCCAGGGCTACTACGACACCGTCACCCCGGCCGTGATCCGGCGGAACATCCTCGAGGCCCCGGCCTGGTACACGGCCTACACCCCGTACCAGCCCGAAATTTCCCAGGGCCGGCTCGAAGCGCTCCTGAACTTCCAGACCATGGTCCAGGATCTGGTGGGCCTGCCGATCGCGAACGCGTCGCTGCTCGATGAAGCCACCGCCGTGGCAGAGGCCGTGCTGATGATGCGCCGCGCGAACAAGAACAAAGAAGCCCGCGACGGCAGGACCGTCCTCGATGCGGACTGCCTGCCGCAGACCATCGCGATCGTGAAGGGCCGCGCCGAGGCCCTCGGGTTCGAGGTGGAGGTCGCCGACCTCTCCAAGGGCCTGCCCGACGGCGTTATCAACGGTGTTGTGCTGCAGCAGCCTGGTGTTTCCGGCCGGGTCTTCAACCACGCCGACGTGATCGCGGCTGCCAAGGAGCGCGGCGCGCTGGTCACGGTCGCCGCCGACCTGCTGGCGCTGACGCTGATCACCCCTCCGGGGGAGCAGGGCGCGGACATCGCCGTGGGTTCGACCCAGCGTTTTGGTGTGCCGTTGTTCTTCGGCGGCCCGCACGCCGCGTACATGGCCGTAGCCAAGGGTCTCGAGCGTTCCATGCCGGGCCGCCTCGTCGGGGTCTCCAAGGACGACGCCGGAACCCCCGCGTACCGCCTGGCGCTGCAGACCCGTGAGCAGCACATCCGCCGCGAGAAGGCCACGTCCAACATCTGCACCGCGCAGGCACTGCTGGCCATCGTTTCCTCGTTCTACGCCGTCTACCACGGCCCCGACGGCCTCAAGGCAATCGCGGAGACCACCCACAGCCACGCTGCAACCATCGCCGCGTCCCTGAAGGCGGCCGGCCTGGACGTCCTGCACACAAGCTTCTTCGATACCGTCACGGTTTCCGTGCCCGGCAAGGCTGCGGCCATTGTTGCCGCCGCCGAAGCACACGGCATCAACCTGCGCCACATCGACGGCGACACCGTCGGCGTTTCCGCCGATGAAACCACCACCCCGGCCATTGTTGCCGGTGTGCTGGAAGCCTTTGGTGCCGCGGCGGTGGACGCGGCCGCCGGGACTGACACTGAGTTCGCGCTGGATGCCGCCGTCGAGCGTTCCTCCGGTTACCTGCAGCACCCGGTGTTCAACACGCACCGTTCCGAGACCCAGCTGCTGCGCTACATCCGCAGGCTCAGCGACCGGGACCTCGCGCTGGACCGGACCATGATCCCGCTGGGTTCCTGCACCATGAAGCTGAACGCCACGGCGGAGATGGAGGCCATTTCCTGGCCGGAGTTCGCCTCGATCCACCCGTTCGCCCCGGACTCCCAGACCGTGGGCTGGCGCGAACTCATCGGCGATCTCGAAGACCAGCTCACCGAGATTACGGGCTACGATCAGGTCTCGCTGCAGCCGAACGCCGGGTCGCAGGGTGAGCTCGCGGGCCTGCTGGCCATCCGCGGCTATCACCACTCCCGCGGAGACCAGCAGCGCAATGTCTGCCTGATCCCGGCGTCGGCCCACGGCACCAACGCCGCCTCGGCTGTCCTGGCCGGCATGAAGGTGGTTGTTGTCGCGACGGCTCCTGACGGCAGCATCGACCACGCTGACCTTGACGCCAAGATCGAGGCGAACAAGGATGTCCTCTCGGCGATCATGATCACCTACCCGTCCACGCATGGTGTGTACGACGCCGATGTCCGTGAGGTGTGCGATTCAGTGCACGCCGCGGGCGGCCAGGTGTATGTGGACGGTGCCAACCTCAACGCGCTCGTTGGCTTGGCGCAGCCGGGCAAGTTCGGCGGCGACGTCTCGCACCTGAACCTGCACAAGACGTTCTGCATCCCGCACGGCGGCGGCGGACCGGGCGTTGGCCCGGTCGCGGCCAAGGCGCACCTGGCACCCTTCATGCCGGGCAACGCGGCCACCTGGACCGAAGGCAACGACGTCCCGATCTCCGCATCACGGTTCGGTTCCGCCGGTGTCCTGCCGATCTCCTGGGCGTATGTGAAGCTGATGGGCGCCGAGGGCCTGACCGAGGCCACGAAGTCGGCGCTGCTCGCGGCGAACTACGTTGCGGCACGGCTGAACGAGTACTTCCCGGTCCTCTACACGGGCGAAGGCGGACTCGTTGCACACGAGTGCATCCTGGACCTGCGCGATCTGACGGCGAAGACCGGCGTCACCGCGGAAGACGTGGCCAAGCGCCTGATCGATTACGGGTTCCACGCCCCCACCCTGGCGTTCCCGGTTGCGGGCACGCTGATGGTGGAACCGACGGAGTCCGAGGACCTGGTGGAGATCGACCGGTTCATCGACGCGATGATCACCATCCGCCAGGAAATCGACCAGGTGGCCAACGGCGACTTCACCGTGGAGAACAGCCCGCTGCGCCACGCACCCCACACCGCGTCCGCCGTCGTATCTTCCGACTGGAACCGCGAGTACCCGCGTGAGCAGGCCGCCTTCCCGGTCCACCACCTCAAGCAGGACAAGTACTTCCCGCCCGTCGGCCGCATCGACGGCGCAGCAGGGGACCGCAACCTGATCTGCTCCTGCCCGCCGCTGTCGGAGTTCGAAGACTAGGCCCGCCGGCTTCCCGCACCCCAGGGGCTAGTTATTAAGCGCGGCCCAGAGGTTGAGGGACGACGCGAACACAACCCAGGTGATGTAGGGCAGGAGAAGTATCCCGGCGGCCCGGCTGATCGGGCCGAAGCGGACCACCGTGACAGTGACCGCCCCGATCAGCCCAAGGATGACTGCAAAAGCCAGCCACAGGGCGGCCGTGCCGAGCAACGGATACAGGCTGAAAAAGGTGGGTGTCCACAGCAGGTTGAGGCACAACTGGATTCCGTAGCTGACCAGCGCGGGCCGCGACTCCGGGGTGTGGCGGCGCCAGACCAGCCAGGCGGCCACCGCCATGGCAGTGTAAAGAGCTGTCCACACTGGACCGAACAACCAATTCGGTGGTGACCAGGGGGCTTTGTCAGCGCCCACGTACCAGCCGTTCACGTTGTTGACAGTGGCAAAAGCACCCAGCCAGGCGACTACGGCGGAACTTGCCAAGAAGAGCATGAGCGCAAGCACCTCCGCGCGGCGGCGGTGCTTCCTGCCGGGACTTCCAGGCCCAGGGACGGACTTCTTCGGGACCAACTCCATGGGTCAACCCTTGCGGCGCGCCGCCCGCGAGTCAAGGCGCTCCGCGGTCCTGTCTGGACTGCCCCCACCCGATCAGGCTTTAGACTTGTGGCTACATGTCCGCACGTAACTACGAGTACAGAACCGCGCACAAACCCCTGAGATTGGACACGGCCCCCTTGCGAGAATTCACCGCCCGCTTTGCCACAGCGGAGGAAATTGAGAACTGGGACAAGCACGTCACGGCCAACCCGAACGGCGGCAACATGCTGCAGTCCGCTGCCTATGCGTCCGTGAAGAACGGCAGCGGCTGGACCGCCCGCTTCCTGGTCCTGGAGTCTGCCGGGACCGCCAGCTACAACCTGGTGCTGGAGAAGAAATTCCCGGTGCTGGGCCGCCTGTGGTACCTGATCAAAGGTCCGGACCTGGGTGCCGTCGAGGACCTGAAGCCGGCCCTGGACGCGTGCGCTGCATTCGCCCGGAGCCGGAAACTCAATGTCTTCACCATCAAGATTGAACCGGACATCGTGAGCACCCCGGAAGCCCGGGCACAGCTCGCCGCCGCCGGCCTGGTGAAGGCCCCGAATATCCAGTCCAACGACTCCACGGCGCTCCTGGACATCGCGGCACCTGAGAACCAGGTGTTTCGGTCCATCTCCTCCCGCGCCCGCAACGCGATCCGCCGGGCAGAACGCGAAGGCTGCGCCGTGGTGCAGCAGGAGCCAGGCCCGGAAACGTACCGGGCGCTGTATGACCTGATGGCAGATACGGTGAACGCCAAGGGTTCCATGCCGTTGCGCAGCCTCGAGTACTACACCCAGTTCTGGGACGAATTCTGCACGCGCGGACAGGGCAGCTTCTTCTTCGTTTACGAAGACGGCAAACCCAGCGTGGGCGCCTTTGTGATCAACTACGGATCCAAGGCAACCTACAAGGACGGCGGCTCCACCCAGAACAGGAAGCAGTACGGCGATTCGCACCTGGTCCAGTGGCAGGCCATCCGGAGAATGCAGGAACTCGGCTGCACCGAGTACGACTTCTGCGGCACGCCGCCCTCTGGCCTGATCAAGGACAAGACCCACCACCTGTACGGCATGGGAATGTTCAAAACGAGCTTCACCAAGACGGTGACGGACTTCGTCGGTTGCTACGACCACGTGCTGTCGCCCGTCAGGCACACCCTGTGGGTCAAGGGCGCGGAACGGGTCTTCCGCCGGCTTGAAACCGCACGCACCGGCCAGCAGTTCTACTGACCGCCCACCAGCCACTCTCACCATCCACACCACGAAGGCCAGCGCCTGCCCCAGTCGGCAGCCCAGCCATAGATGAGGTTATTTCCGTGAATCCAACCAAGGCCGGAGCCGGACTCGAGCTCAGCGTCCTCAGCGATGCCGAGTTTGAGTCCTTCTCCCTCAAGCATCCGCAAAACAACTTCATCCAGTCCGCTGACTTCACCCGTTTCCAGCGCGCCCGCGGTCAGTCAGTGGAACTGTTCGGTGTAAGGCGCGACGGCGACCTGGTCGCCGCCGGGAAACTGAACTTCACCACCAACCGCTGGGGCTACAAGGTGTGCGAGTGCGCCAAGGGCCCCCTCCTGGACTACACGGACGCCGCACTGGTGCGCGACGTCGTCGGACTTCTCAAGGAACGCGCCACGGAACGCAAGGCCGCCGAACTCCGGATTTCCCCGAACCTGACGTACATCGCCCGCGATGCCGACGGCGCCGAACACCCCGAGATCGTGGACAACAGGCCGCTCGTGGCGGAACTGGCGGGCCTTGGTTTTGAACACCAGGGCTCCGACATGAACTTCGCCAACGTGAACTGGATGTTCATCAAGCAGCTCGACGGCATCGCGGACGCCGAGGAGCTCATCATGGGTACCAGCTACCGGACACGGAAGGCCATCCGGAAGGCTGAAAAGAACGGTGTGTTCCTGGAGCAGGCCACGTTGGAGACCCTTGACGAGTTCTACGACGCGCTGAGCACAGCCGGGGACGAGAAGGGTTTCTTCTACCGCGAACGCGAATACTACGAACAGCTCCTGCGGACCACCTCGGCCGAGTTCACCAAACTTATGATGGCCAAGATCGACATCCCCGCGTACCGGAAGTCCATCACCGAACGCCTGGAAGCGGAATCCGCGTCCGCAGCCGAACTCCGCCGTGAAGTCGAAGAGACCGGCAGCAAGAAGAAAGCCAACCGGCTCAAAGTTGTCCAGGACCTCGTGGACAGCTACGAGCGCAGCCTCAAGGACATCGAGCGGTTCCCGGACTCGGTGGGTGTGGCTACAGTGGCCGCCATCCACTTCGTCTGCTTCGGCGACGAGGTGGTCTGCGTTATCGGCGGAACCAAGCAGGACTACATCTACTTCAACGGCGCCACGTCCCTGTACTGGGGAATGATGCTGCATGGGCTGGACAAGGGCTACTCGCGCTACAACTTCTACGGCACCTTCGGCATCCAGGGACAGGACGAAGAAGGCCACGGCGGCTACGAGTTCAAGAAGGGCTTCGGCGGCGACGTGGTCCAGCTTTTGGGTGACTTCGTGATGCCGGTGCGGCCGGCAGCCTTCCAGACCAACCGCCTGGTCCGCGCGGCCATCGCGGCGGCGCGCACCCTGCTGGGCAAACTGCCACTGAAGCGCCAGGCCTAACACCAAACCACGAACTGCCAGAAAGGGAGGAGCACCAAGGTGAACGATCGACCTGAAAACCCAAGGCGCAGGCCTCCCACCGACGGCCTGCCCAAAACAGAGCCGCTCACCCCCTCCCAGCTCCGCCAGGATGCCGCGGCCAAGCGGATGCTGCGGCGCCTGGTGCGGGGGGAGAACCCGCCGACGGCGCCACTGAGCATTGTGGACAGGCTCGCCGGAAGCCCCTACGCCAACCCCATGATCCAGGTGGGAGGCGTGGACACGTCCGCACGCAAGACCCTGGACTTTTCCCTGCACCTGGCCGAGACCATGTTCCGGTACGGGGCCGGCGCCCTGGAAGTGGAGACGAGCATTATTGCCGTCACCGCGGCGCTGGGGCTGAAAAACATCGAAGTGGACATCACCAACCAGTCGGTGGCCATTAACTATGCGCCCAAGGACCAGACGCCCATCGCGCTGCTTCGGGTGGTGCGGTCATGGACAAACAACTATGCCGGGCTGGCCAAAGTACACCGGCTGGTGACGGACATCGTGGCCGGGGGAGTGGGCCGCGATGAGGCGATCCGCCGGCTGGACGAGGCCATCACCAGCCCCAAACCGTTTCCACGCTGGATGGTCACTGTTGCCTTCGGCGTGTTCGCCGCAGTCTTTGTGGGCGTACTCGGCGGAGGTCTGGTCTCCTCGGGCATCGCCTTTGTTGCCAACATCGGCGTCAGCCTGCTCGCCCGCCAGTTGGGCCGGTGGAGGGTTCCGGACTTCTTCACGACGGCGGCATGCTCCTTCGGCGTTACGCTCACCGCGTTGCTGCTGTGGCGCTTTGACCTCACTAACGCACCGGCGATTGTGGTGGTGGGCGGCATCCTCCTGCTCCTGCCCACCGGACGCCTCGTATCCTCGGTCCAGGACGCCATCAACGGGTTCCCCGTGACCGCCGCGGGCCGGTTCCTGTCCACCCTGCTGACGTTCGGCGCGATTGTGGCCGGGATCGCGGTGGCCTTTGTGATCGGTTCGATGACCGGGATGCAGCCGATTAGCGTCACGGAGACGTTCCCGCCTGCCTACGACCTCTGGGTCCTGGTGATCCTTATCGCCGTGGCAGTGATGGCCATCGGCGTGACGGAGCAGACCTCGTGGGAACTGCTGCTGCCCACCGCAGCCGTGGGCGTGGTGGGCTATTTTGTACTGCTTGGCGCTGCTTCCCTGGGCGTCGGTGACCGGTTTTCCCCGGCGGTCGCGGCCGTTGTGATTGGACTATTGGCGCGGGTGGTGGCGCTGAAAATGGGCGCTCCCCAGCTGGTGGTGGCCGTCCCGGCGGCCCTGATCCTGCTGCCTGGACTGACCATCTTCCGCTCGATGTATGTGCTGACCATCGAGGAATCCGAAGTCCTGCTGGGAGCTGGCGGCATGCTCAACGCCGGCGCGATCGTCCTGGGCACGGCCGCCGGCATTGTCCTCGGCGACACCCTGGCCCGGCCGTTGACACGCAGCCTGGCCAGCAACGAACGCCGCCGCGCCCGCCGCCGCTAGCCGCGTGTCGCCGTCGGAAAATCCCGGTCAGATCTTCCCGACGGGCAGTTTCTTCTCGGCCTGGAAGTCGTCCTCCACCCGGCCCTGGGCCCAGTAGCCGGACAGCGAAACCTGGCTCCGTTCCAGGCCGCGCTGGACGAAAAACACGTCCCGCAGCCGCTTCATGTAGCCGCGCTCGCCATGGGCAAAAACGTCAACGCGGCCAGTGGGCCATTCGGCGTCGGCCACCGCTGAGACGAGGAGGTCCCCGGCGCCGGCCGGCGCGCCCTGGCGGCGTAGCCAGGTCACCTTAACGCCCGCCGGGGACGCAAGGGGCTGGATGTCGGCGTCGCTGTCCACCTCGATAAACGCCAGGCCGGCCGCTTCAGCCGGCAACGATTCGATGGCAGCGGCGATCGCAGGAAGTGCGGCTTCATCGCCGGCAAAGAGGTACCAGTCAGCGTCAGACGCCGGGTTGTAGGCGCCGCCCGGGCCGGTGAAGGTGAAGGCGTCCCCGGGCTTGGCGGCAGCCGCCCAAGGGCCGGCCAGCCCTTCGTCGCCGTGGATCACAAAGTCGATGGCGAGTTCCTGGGCCTCGGTGTCCACCCAGCGGACCGTGTAGGTGCGGGTGAAGGGCCACTGCTCGCGGGGCATGGTTTCGCGGATGGTCCACAGGTCCAGGGGCTGGGCATAGTCAACGCCGGGCTGCGGGAAGACGATTTTGACGTAGCGGTCCACGAAGGTGTTGTTCACGTAGGCGGCAAAGCCTTCGCCGCCGGCCACGATCCTGACCATGTGTGGCGAGAGTTCTTCCCGTCGAATGACAGTGAGATCGATCTGCGGACGTGTATTTTTCGTGGCGTTGGTGGCGGCCGGAAGAGTGCTCATAAGGCAAGCCTAAGCTAAGGGACTGGAGGGAGTTCCCAGGTTACGCCAGGGCATCCCTGGTCCTGCAGCAGTTGGTTGATGGTGCTGAAGGGCCGGGAGCCGAAGAATCCGCGCGACGCCGACAACGGGCTGGGGTGGGCGCTGGACACGACCGCCGCCCCGGGCAGGAGGGGCCGGACGCTCTCCGCGTCCTTGCCCCACAGCACCGCCACCAGCGGCGACGGCCCGCCGTCGGAAGTGCGCCGGCTGGCCACCGCGGTGACTGCCGCCGTCGTGATGGCCTCCCAGCCTTTGCCCCGGTGGGAGCCGGCTGCCCCGGCGCGGACGCTCATGACCCGGTTAAGCAGCAGGACCCCCTGGCTGGCCCAGGCGGACAGGTCGCCGTGGACGCGCGCCGGAAGGCCGAGGTCGGACTCCAGCTCACGGTAGATATTCGCCAGGCTCCGCGGGATGGGGCGGGTCCGCCCGTCAACGGCAAAGGACAGGCCGATCGCGTGGCCCGGCGTCGGGTAGGGGTCCTGGCCCACTACCAGGACCTTCACGCCGGCCAGCGGCTGCCGGAAGGCGCGCAGAACGTTCGACGGCGCCGGCAGCACCCGGTGCCCCGCCGCAACTTCGGTGGCCAGGAAGCCCAGGACGCCGCGCAGCTCACTCTCTACGGGGCTCAGCGCCTCCGCCCAGTCGGCAGCCATCAGCTCACTGAGCGGCAAGGCGGCCATCTCGGCAAAGCCAACGGCCTCCGCCGGGTCCGCCGTCAGTTCGAACAGCGCGTCAGATTCAAACACGCTCCCATTCTCGCAGGGTTGCCGGACGCTGCGGCCGGGGCGCAAATGACAATCGTGTTATTCACGCCGTAGCATGGGGAGGAGATTTTGTAACTTGACCGGTGATTCAGCGAGACCAGCGAAGGGGTGTGCCGTGGCGGAACCTGCTCGGGAACATATGCCGGAGCCGGAGGAGCGCGGTTCTTTGCTGGCTGACTTTACCCTCCGTGACTCCGCGTTGAGCGAGCGCGACCAGCAGATGCTGGCACTCGAGCGGCAGTGGTGGAAGTACGCCGGGGCCAAGGAACAGGCCATCAGGGAGCTGTTCGATCTGTCCGCAACGCACTACTACCAGCTGCTCAACGCCCTCATCGACACCGAGGCTGCACTTGCCCACGACCCCATGCTGGTCAAGAGATTGCGTAGACTACGTACGTCGCGTCACCGGGCACGCACTGCACGACGCCTGGGTTCCGACGCCTGACCACGCTCGTGCTGAGCCATCAGCAGCAATCAACAAGGACGTCTCCCCATCATGACCAAATACGCTCGGGATGAATTCGACAAGGTTCCGGAGTCCGCCTCACGGCAAGGCGTCCACCGTGCGGCCTCGGCGCCTGCCCGCCGCAAGCTGTGGCCCATCCTCGCGGTGGGGATTGTGGCATTGGCCATTGGAGTGGTGTCCTTCCTGATCCTTCCCAAGCTCGGGTTCACCCAGGCCGGCAGTGATGCCTCCACCAGCCTGGAATCGGCCGCGGCCCCCGAGGCAAGCGCGGCACCGTCGGCCACCGCTGAAGCCTCCACGGACCCGAAGCCCTCTAACAGCCCTGACGCCGAGCCCAGCGCTTCGCCCAGTAACATTCCCTCCGCGGTTGTGCTGGACAAGACCCAGGGCGTGGCCATCTACAACGCCGCCGGTAAGGCCGGGCTCGCCGGACGCATCAGCTCTATGGTCCAGGCCGATGGCTGGACGCTGGGCCAGGTGGGGAACTGGGGCGGCGCTCCGCAGCAGACATCCGCAATCTTCTATTCAGGACCGGCGCAGAAGGCCAACGCCGAAGCACTCTCCGAACTCCTGAACATCCCTACCCTGGTGGAGAGCCAGGACTTCCAGGTGCCGTTGGTTGTTGTCCTGGGGCCGGGCTACCAGTAGCGTCTCGCGGTCACGCCTGAGTAACTTTTGGGCACCGGAGCGGCCGTGTGGTTCGGCCCGCCGGATGGCTTGTCGCTAGAGTGATTTCAGGCTTCGGTCCGTAACAAGCGGCACACTTCCGACGGGGACCGACGGCACGACGGAAAAGAGTGGACATCATGGCATTGGGAACGGTTAAGTGGTTCAACGCCGAAAAGGGCTACGGCTTTATTACGGTGGACGGCTCCGGGGACGATGTCTTTGTGCACTGGTCGGCCATTGAGGGCGAAGGTTACCGGGCGCTGGATGAGGGACAGCGCGTGGAGCTTGAAGTCGGTGAAGGCGAGAAGGGCCCGCAGGCAGAAAACGTCCGGCCCGCGCAGTGATCTCCCGCAGCTTGCGTTCAACAATCGTCCGCACAATCACAGGGGCGGGCCTCCTGCTGGCACTGGCTGGCTGTGCCGGAGCCGGCGGCAATGCCCGCGTTGAATCCGCTGAAGCATCCGGTGACGGCACGCTGCGGATCGGGCTGATCCAGGACAGCACAGGGAAGCAGGCCTTCCTCAACGACTCGCAGCTTGCCGCGGCCCAACTTGCAATCAAGGAAATCAATGCGGCCGGCGGCCACAAGGGCAGGCCTGTGGATCTGGTGGTAGGCGCCGGTGATGGCGCCGACGCGCAGGCCAGGAATCTGGCCTCAGCCAAGGTTGACGCGGTCATTGGACCCACGGATTCGAGTCACGCCACCGCTGCCATCGACGTCCTCTCGGCCGCCCGGGTCCCGCTCGTCTCGCCTGCAAACTCCGCTGCCGGCCTGTCCCGCTACAAGAGCGGCGGCTATTACTTCAGGACCGCCGCGGCGGACGTTGCCCAGGCATCGGTGCTGGTGAAGCTGGCCAAGGACGGCGGCGCCAAGAGCCTTGCCGTGGTCCACCAGGACTCTGGCTACGGAAAGGACGTAGCTGCCGCGGTGGCCGGCGCCGCCAAGAACGCCGGCCTGGAAACTGTCTCAACCACCGCCTTCAAGCCCGGCGACGCCGGGAACGCCGCAGCTGCAGCCAAGGCCGCCACTCCTGATGCTGTGGTGCTGATCGCCAGGGACGACGCCCAGGGCGCCATCGCAGAGCTCAATAACGCGGGACTTTCGGGCAAGAGCATCATCCTGAGCGACGGCGCCTTCGCCCAGTACGGTTCGGGACTTGGATCCAAGGCGCTCGACGGCGCGCGTGCAGTGGTGCCGGGCCTGTTGCCGTCTGCGGACTTCCAGGCCCGTCTTGTGTCGGTCAACCCTGCCCTGAAAGACCTTTCGTTCGCCGCGGAGACCTACGACGCCGTGAACCTGGCGGTCCTGGCGGCAGCGAAGGCTGACGACGATGCCGGCCGCTCCATCGCCGCCAACCTGATCGCCGTCTCCGGCGGGACAGCAGGCGGGCAGGCCGCCGCGCAGGCCTCGGGCCCGGCCACCAAGCCGTGCCTGTCCTACACTGGCTGCCTCGCGGTCCTGAAGACCGGGGCAGGCATTAATTACGACGGCGAATCGGGGCCAGTTGCCTTCGACGCCAACGGTGACATCACCACGGCCAACTACATGGTGTTCACCTACGGCGCAGACAACAGGGCAGTTCTCAGCGGCCATGAGGCGGCAGGCCGGGCCGCAGGCTGATCGCCGATGGCGAACGGGCCTCCCTGACAGGGCGATTTGGGGGACCTTTCGCTTGCACTCTCACCTAGGGAGTGCTAATTATTGAGTTAGCACTCCTACGTACCGACTGCTAAAGCAACGTCCGGTTTGTCCGGCATCGAGGCTTGGCGGCGGTCGTGGAGCGAGAGAAATACCTAGCTGGAGTGAGATCCCCAGCCGCGGCATACAGAGGCCGCCGGTGAAGGATCGTCCGTCGCGGGCACTGCAGTGAGGTTCATTCTTAACGACTGTCCCGAAAGGACTACTGCCGTTATGGCCAAGATCATTGCATTTGATGAAGAGGCACGCCGCGGTCTTGAGCGGGGCCTGAACATCCTCGCCGACGCCGTCAAGGTCACCCTCGGCCCGCGTGGACGCAACGTCGTCCTCGAAAAGAAGTGGGGCGCCCCCACGATCACCAACGATGGTGTTTCCATCGCCAAGGAGATCGAGCTGGACGA
>NZ_JAKFFD010000123.1:0-2468 GCF_036675385.1 Pseudarthrobacter sp.
TTCCTGCCGGTGTGATCCTGGTGGGCGCTGCCGTGGCACTGTTCTTCGCCAAGCCCAAGGCCGTGGCGGGCTGGAGCGGTCAGCCGGCGGCTCCGGCCGTAGAGGCCACCCGGGCGTCCCAGACGGCGTCCCAAAAGTAGGCAGCCGTCCCAGGCGGGGTCAGCCCAGGTGCACGCTGGTCTGGATGCCGCCGGTGGACAGGCCCAGCTGCCGCGCCAGGGCCACCGCCCCGGTGTTGCTGACTTCGGCGCGCCACTGGATGGTGAGGCCCGCCGCGAGGGCCTCGTGGGCTGCGATCGATGCGGCCGCGGATCCCAGCCCGCGGCGCCGCCACTCGGGGTCCACCAGGACTCCCATCTGCGCGAGAAGTCCTTCCCACTCCCCGTAGGCGCCGCAGGCCACCGGAACACGCAGCCCGTCCACCTCATGGAGGATCGTGTAGCGGTTCTCGAGTTCTGACAGGCGCACTTCGTTGACGTCGTCCGGCGGGCACAGGCCCTCGAGCTCGATCGCCTCCGGATTTCCGTGGGACACGGTCAGCTCTTCGGAAGGCTGGCGCAGGGGCAGATCGTCGGCGAAGAACAACGCCGCCGAGCCCAGGCCGTGGCCTCCGTGGGACCGAGTCAGGGTCAGGAGGGTCAGATGATGCGCCATCTCCTCGTCCGGAATTCCGGCCGCCGCGTCAATGACCCATTGCGGCCCCACCAGTGCCGAGCTGCCGAACAGCCTGACGAACTCCACAGTCTCTGCGGCGTCGTCGGCCCTGACTATCCGCTCGCCGGAAGTCAGCGACGCTGCGAAAGCGCCGTCGTCGAGCCCCAAATGCCGGGCCCAAGCGAGCTGGATGATGGCGGCGGAACCGGGGTCAAGAGTCATGTCCCCAGCCTACCCAGCACAGCGAAGCGCGAACGGACACTTGAGGCCCCACAGCGGAGGGGCCTCAAGTGTCCGTTCGCGCTGACCGGGCTTAGCCGAAGAGGACAGCTGCCTCGTCGTAGCGTTTCTGCGGAACGGTTTTCAGCTGGCCCAGGGCCTTGTCGAAGCTCACGTGCTCAATGTCGGTGCCCTTGAGTGCCACCATGGTGCCCCAGTAGCCCTCCACCACGGAGTCGATCGCGGCCATGCCCAGACGGGTGGCGAGCACACGGTCGAACGCGGACGGGACGCCGCCGCGCTGGATGTGCCCGAGGGTCGTGGCACGGGTCTCGATGCCGGTGCGGGCTTCAATCTCGGGGGCGAGCTGGTCCGCTATGCCGCCGAGGCGTGGCCGGCCGAACGTGTCCAGGCCGCGCTCGGAATGCGGAGAATCCATGTGGTCCGGAACAAAGCCCTCGGCCACAACAATCAGCGGGGCGCGGCCACGGTCGTGGGCTTCCTGGACCCATTCGGTGATCTGCTCAAGGCTGACCTTCTGCTCGGGAATCAGGATGGCGTGGGCACCGGCGGCCATGCCGGCGTGCAGGGCAATCCAGCCCACGTGGCGGCCCATGACCTCGGCGATCATGCAGCGGTGGTGGGACTCGCCCGTGGTCCGGAGCCGGTCGATGGCCTCGGTGGCGATCTGCACGGCCGTGTCGAAACCGAAGGTGTAATCCGTGGCGTCAAGGTCGTTGTCCACGGTCTTGGGGACACCCACAATCTTGAGCCCGACGTCGGTGAGGCGCTTGGCCGCAGCGAGGGTCCCTTCGCCGCCGATCGCGATGATGGCGTCGATACCCAGACGGTCCATGTGGGCCTTAATGACCTCCGGCCCGCCGCCGTTTTCAAAGGGGTTGGTGCGGGAGGTGCCAAGGATGGTGCCACCCTGCTTGGCGATGCCGCGGACCAAGCTGCGGGGGATGTCGATGATGTCGCCTTCGACGACGCCGCGCCAGCCGTCCAGGAACCCCACGAATTCGTGGCCGTGAATGGCGATGCCCTTGAGGACGGCCCCGCGGATGACGGCGTTCAGTCCGGGGCAGTCGCCACCGCTGGTAAGAATTCCAATTTTCATGTCTCGGCTCAAATCCTGGTGTGAAGGTTTACAGGCAGAGCGCCACGCTGAGCTCACCTAGATTGTAGTCGGCAGTGTGCGTTACGACACAAACCGGTTACAAAAGGCCCCGCTCCATGGCCAGGACAACGGCACGGGTCCTGTCGTCCACATCCAGCTTGTTGAAGATCCGCAGCAGGTGCGTCTTGACCGTCGCTTCGGCGATATGGAGCGCGGTGGCCACCTCGGGATTGCTCAATCCCTGCGCCACGCAGCCGAGGACCTCCACCTCGCGGGCCGTCAGGCGGGGCAGTTCAGGCGCACGCATCCGCGAGACCAGGCGTGCCGCCACCGGCGGAGCGAGAACCGTCTCACCGCGCGCTGCAGCACGCACGGCCTCGATGATGCGGTCCCCGGCCGTGTCCTTCAGGAGATAGCCCACCGCCCCTGACTCCACGGCGCGCATGATGTCGGAGTCGTCGTCGTACGTGGTCAG
>NZ_JAKFFD010000001.1:0-12295 GCF_036675385.1 Pseudarthrobacter sp.
GGGAGGCGGACAGCGTCCCGAAGGTTAACACTCACACCGGGGATAACCCTGTGAGTATTAACCGGGTGTTCATGCGCGCTGTGGCCTGCGTCCTAGCCGGTTTTAGGGGGTCTCTGGTCTACTGGATGTATGACTACATTGACTGAAACCACAGTCGCTGGCATCGATGACCAGCGGATCGCAAGCGAAAACAGCACCACCAAGTTCATGGTTGCCCTGGACGTGGACGGAACCCTGGTGGACCACGACGGCCACATGTCCGTGCCCGTCCGCGAGGCCGCCCAGGCCGTGGTGGCTGCAGGGCACGACGTCCTGATCGCCACCGGCCGTTCCCTGAACGCCACGCTGCCCATCATCGAGCAGATCGGCATCGACCGCGGCTACGCCGTCTGCTGCAACGGCGGCGTGACCCTCCGGCTGGATCCGGACCTGACCGACGGCTACGAAATCATCCACAAGGCCACCTTCGATCCGGCCCCGGCGCTCCGGGCATTGCGGCAGAAGCTGCCCACTGCGAAGTATGCGCTGGAGGACGAGGACGGCAATTTCCTGTCCACGGAACGATTCCAGGACGCCAGCTTCGGCGTGGAGGCCATCGGCGTCGACTTCCAGACTCTGCTCGAAGCCACGGCCGTCCGCCTGGTGGTGTTCAGCACCGAAAACACCCCGGAAGAGTTCACCGCCACCATCCAGGAGATCGGCCTTGCCGGCGTCACCTACTCGGTCGGATGGACGGCGTGGCTGGACATTGCCGCCGCCGGTGTGACGAAGGCCAGCGCGCTGGAACGGCTCCGCGGCCAGTTGGGGGCTGAACCCCACCGGACCGTGGCCATCGGCGACGGCCGCAACGACATCGAAATGCTGGGGTGGGCCGGACGTGGCGTCGCCATGGGCCAGGCCCCGGAGGAAGTCATCGCCGCCGCGGATGAGGTCACGCATTCCGTGTTCGACGACGGCGCCGCCCACGTGCTGCGCAGCCTCCTGCCGTAGGGCTAACTCCTCGACTGCGGGCTTTCCCCGGGTGGGCTACTTCTCGTCCGGTCCGAGGTCCGGCCCGGACACAAAGCGGACGTCGCAGGTGGCGCTGCCTTGGAGTTCCAGGATGGCCAGGACGTTGCGGCCTTTCCGGATGAGCGGCCCGGGCACGTAGAGCGTGCGCTGCGGTCCGCGGCTCCAGTAGCGGCCCAGATTGAAGCCGTTGACGTAGGCGTTGCCTTTCGTCCAGCCGTCCAGGCGCAGGTACCGGTCTTCGGGGCCGTCTGCCTCGAACGTCGCGAAGGACAGGGACGGACCGGCAACTCCTCCGGATCCGTCCAGTTCCGCGGCCAACGCCGTGAACGGACCTGCGCCGTCGAAGTCCAGATACTCCAGGTCCAAGGCCCGGATCTGCCATCCGATGAGCTCATCGCCGTCCAGCGCGGCCGGTCCGATCAGCCCTTTGGACTCGCCGATCCGCGGCCCGTAATTCACCTTGCCCTGGTCTTCCACCAGGACCTGCAGCATTCCGCCGCTGGGGATCACGATGGCACGCTCGCCCAGTTCGCGGCTGAGCGTGCCGAGCGGGAGCCCGTCGAGGAAGAACTGCGCCCGGTCGCGGACCTCCCCGAAGGCCAGGACGCCGCCGCGGTCCAGGGTGCACTCGTAGAGGCAGAAGCCGCGGTACTGCCCGGTGACTTCGGAGGTCGGCACCGGCCCTGCCACCTCCGGGGCAGAACCGAAACCATCCAAGACGCTGAGCAACGGGAGCGTCGAGCGCACGGTGACCACTGACTCCGGCTGCAGCGGCCGTGCAGCCGGGACCTCGGCGGGCACTGGGAAATGCCTGGCGATGACGTCCCTGAACGCGAAGTACTTGGCGGTCGGGTGTCCGTCCTCGCTGAGCGGCGCGTCGTAGTCGTACGACGTGATGGTCGGTTCGTAGATGCCTTTGTCGTTGGCCCCGTTGGTGAAGCCGAAGTTGGTGCCCCCGTGGAACATGTAGATGTTCACTGACGCCCCCGCGGACAGCAGCGAATCGAGCTCGGCGGCGGAAGCAGCGGCGTCGGTGGTGTGGTGGTGGGTGCCCCAGTTGTCGAACCAGCCGTTCCAGAACTCGGCACACATCAGCGGCCCGGTGGGCTGCCGCTCGCGCAGGAACGCAAGGCGCTCAAGGGAACGCGAACCAAACGTCGCGGTTTTGTGCAGCTCGGGCAGCGACCCATCCTCGATCATGGTGCCGAACGGCTGGTCGCAGGTGAACAGCGGGATGTCCACGCCGTGGCGTTTCACCAGGTCCACGAGGTACTGCAGGTACGCCTTGTCGCTGCCGTAGGCGCCATATTCGTTTTCGATCTGCAGCAGGATGACCGGCCCGCCGCGCGTCACCTGCCGTTCCACCACGAGTGGCAGCAGGGCATCGAAGTACGAGCCGACGGCGGCAAGGTAGCCCGGTTCGCTGCTTCGTACACCCACCGTGGGGTCGCTGAACAGCCACGCCGGCAGCCCGCCGTTGTCCCATTCGGCGCAGATGTACGGTCCCGGCCGGACGATGGCCCGCATGCCCTCCGCCGCCACCAAATCCAGGAAGCGGCCCAAATCCAACTGTTCCTCCACCAGGAACGTCCCCGGCGCGGGGGAGTGCTCGTTCCACGGCACGTAGGTCTCAATGGTGTTCAACCCCATGAGCCGCGCCTTGCGGATCCGGTCCTCCCACAGATCCGGGTGGACCCTGAAGTAGTGGATGGCGCCGGAAAGGATGCGGAAGGGCTCGCCGTTCAGCAGGAAGTGGCGATCGCCGATGGCAAAGGTATCCAAAGAAGGTCCTAAGGGGTCGTCTGAGCTGGTCGGAGGGCGGCATGGAAGGCGAAGGCGGCGTTGCTCCAGACCACAAACAGCAGGGGCGCCGGCGCCAGGGCCACGCCAAGCACCGGCTGGAGCAGCGCGGCCGAGGCGATGATGCCCAGCAGAACCAGCATGGCCAGGCTCAGGTACCAGCGCTGGACGCACAGGTACAGGGACGCCTTGACCAGGCCCTTGAGCCGGGCATCCGGGAGAAGTACGACGCCGGCAATCACCAGCACAGCCACGCTCACCGTTGCTGCCGCGGCCGCCACAATGACGGGGACCAGCAGCGCCGCTGCCGGCATCGACTGGACCGCCACGAGGTCCACACCGAGGAACAGCAGCAGTACGACGGCTGCCAGCCCCAGCGGCGCGGTGCGCCGGAAACTGCGCCCATAGCCGCGGAGGAAGGAAGCGAACGGCTTAACCGCGCCGCCGTCGTCGTTCAGTGCCTGGAAGGCGGCGAACAGGCCGGCGAGCGACGGCGGAACCGTCACCGAAAGCGCCAGGAAGAACGGCCAGGCGGCCATGGGGTCAGCCACCAACGCCAGGCAAAGCACCAGCGGGGCATTAGCCAGCGCCAGCATCACATTGCCGGCCAGGAACGTGTAAACGAACCCGAAGATGCTGCTGAACGCCTCGAAACCCGGTCCCGAAAAGCGACCTGCCCTCTTATGCCGCTGCTGAAGTGCAATGCGCTCACGCACGACAGTCATCCCTTCATGCCGCTCGTCGCGATGCCCTGGATGAAGTAGCGCTGGCCGATCAGGAAGATGATCAGGATCGGGATCACCGAGATGACGGACCCGGTCATGATCATGGCGTATTCGGCGTCGAACTGGCCCACGAAGGAGCGCAGGCCGAGCTGGACCGTCCACAGCCGGTTGCTGGTCAGGTAGATGAACGGCCCCATGTAGTCGTTCCAGGTGTTCACGAACGTCAGCAGGGCCAGGCTGGCGAGGGCGGGCTTGGACAAGGGCAGGACCACCCGGGCCCAGATGCCGTACTCGCTGAGGCCGTCGATGCGGGCGGCCTCGCAGAGTTCATCGGGGATGGTCATGTAGTACTGGCGCATCAGGAACACGCCGAACGCTCCGAACGCCTGCAGCAGGATGAGGGCGTTGAAGCTGTTGGTGAGCCCCAGCTGCTGCATCATGATGTACTGCGGCACCATGTAGGCCTGCCACGGCACCGCGATGGTGCCGATGTAGGCCAGGAACAGCACGTCCCTGCCCGGGAAGCGGACCTTCGCGAAGCCGTAGGCCGCGAGCGAGCCGGTAAGGACCTGCAGGCAGGTGATGATCACCGCGAGGTACAGCGAGTTCTGCAGGTAGCCCATCATGGGGATGCGGGTCCAGATGTCCGTGTAGTTGCTCCAGACGAACTCCGCGGGGATCCACTGGATGGGGACGGTGAGGACCTGGTTGTTCTCCTTCAGGGAGGAGGAGAGCATCCAGATGAACGGGACCAGGAGCGCCACCACCAGGACCGCCAGCACGGCGTAGATGACGGCGTCGGTGGCCCGCGCCTTGCGCTCGCGGGGCGAGCGTCCGCGGGATTCCTGCCGCGCTGCGAGGGCGGCCCCCGCCCGGAACGGTGCCTCGGCTTTGAGGTCTTCGGCCAGGTTGGTCATCAGCGTTCCCTCCGCTGTTGGAGCTTGAATTGCAGGACGGTGACCGTCAGGACGATCACGAACAGCACCAGCGAGATGGCCGAGGAGTAACCGAACTTCCCTTCGCCGATGCCCTCCTGGTAGATGAGCTGAGACAGCACCGTGGTGGCGCGCCCGGGGCCGCCGTTGGTCATCACCACAATCAGGTCAAAGACCTTAAAGCTGGAGACGGTCAGCATGACCACCACAAAGAACGTGGTGGGGCGCAGCGACGGCAGGGTGACGTTCCAGAACCGCTGCCAGGGACTGGCGCCGTCCACCTCTGCCGCTTCGTAGAGTTCGGTGGGGATGGCCTGAAGCCCGGCCAAATACAGGATCATGTAGTAGCCCATATCCCGCCAGACGCTGGTGATGATCACGGCGGGCATGGCCCAGTCCGAGCTGGAGGTCCAGCCTGGTGCCTCGGCAATTCCAACAGCATGCAGGAGCTGGTTGATCGGTCCGTTGTCCGGGCTGAAGAGCATGTTCCAGACGACGGCCACAGCCACCAGCGAGGTGATGTAGGGAAAGAAGATGGCCACGCGGAAGAAGCCGATGCCCTTGAGTTTCCGGTTCAGGAGCAGAGCCAACACCAGGGCCAGGGCCATGGTCAGCGGGACGTGTCCCAGCGCGTAGACCACCGTGTTGCGCAGGGCCACCCAGAACGTATCGCTCTGCACCATGCGCTGGAAGTTTGCCAGGCCAACCCAGCGCGGTGCGCTGAAGGAGGTCCACTCCATAAAGGACAGGGCAAACGCCGCCAGCACGGGGATGAGGGTGAAAGCAAGGAAGCCCAGGAAGTTCGGCAGGATGAACGTCCATCCGATCAGCGTATTGCGCCGCGCCTGCTTCCGGTTGCCCCGGCTGTGGACGGCCGGGGCCCCCTTGGCTGTTTCCGGCTGGAGTGTTTCCGTAGTCACTGGCCCAGGACTTCGCTCTTGACGCGCTTGCCCATTTCTGCGATGCCGTCAGCCACGGAGCGTTCGCCCACCATGATCAGGTCGTGCTCCTGGTTGAGGATCTTGTCGGTGGCTGCGGACTTGTCGCTCACAGGCATTTCGAGGGCAACCTCGTCAGGGGTGAAGGCCTTCTTGGACAGTTCGTCTGTGGGCAGGCCCTCCAGCTTGAAGTAGGCGTCCGTGACGGCATCGTTCTTCAGGGCAGGGACGACGCCGATCTTGGAGATGGCCTTGGCGCCCTCTTCGCCGGCGGCCCACTCGATGAACTTCTTGGCTTCATCAGAGTGCGAGGCGTTTTTGTTGACGGCGAAGGCCGTGGGTGAGCCGAACGTGGTGACCTTGCCGCCGGAGGTCTTCTGCGGCATGGGAGCCAGGCCCCAGTTGACGTTGGTCTTGCCGTCCTTCTTGGCCTGCAGGACCCCGGCGATGTACCAGGTACCCATCGGCATCATGGCAGCCTGGCCGGTTTCGAACATGGTGCGATAGCTGGTCTTCTGGCTCTTTGCCGTGCCGAAGTCCAGGGTGGCGCCGCTCTTCTGCAGGTCCAGCGCGGTGTTGTACTGGTCTTCGAAGAAGCCGTAGTCGCCGCCGATCTGGTCGCCGTCGTTCTGGGCAGCAGAGATGGCCTGGATGACGGAACGCCAGATGTGGTGGTAGGTGCCATAGGAGGTTTTGCCGTCGGCGCCCTTCGTGGTCAGCTTCTGGGCCAGGGCGGCGTACTCATCCCAGGTGAGGTTGGCGGGGTCTTCCACGCCTGCGGCCTTGAAGAGGTCCTTGTTGTAGTAGAGCAGCCAGAAGTCCTGGCGGTACGGGGCGGCGTAGTACTTGCCGTCGACGTCGAATGCGTCCAAGCCGGCGAGGTTGCCCTTATCCAGTGCGTCCACCACGCTGCTGATCTCCTGGAGCTGGCCGTTGCTGGCGTACCGGGAGTAGTCGATGACGTTCTTCATGGTCAGGACGTCGGTGGTGTCGCCGCCGGCCAGCATGGTGGTGACCTTCTGCGGGTAGTCATCGGCCAGGATGTCCACGGGCTCGATGTCCACGGTGGGGTTGGCTGTTTCATAGGCGTCGAAGAGCGCCTTGAATTCCGGGGTCCCTTCGTAGTTCCAGACGGAAACAGTCAGGCGTGTCTTGCCGGCCTGGCCCTGGGGTTCCGCCGGTCCGGCGGCGCCGCCGCAACCGGTCAGGCCGAGCCCGGCCGTTACGGCCAATGCGATCGCGGCGAGGGTTGTGCGCTTCATTGCGTTCTCCTTAGGTGAGGGTATGTCCGCCGCAGCTGCGGCGCGTGGTGTGGGTCAGGCGCTGAGGGAGAGGTCGTCGTGGACCACCTGGGCGAGGAGTTCCTGTCCGGTCAGGTACCGTTCCAGGTCATCCAGGGCCGCGTCCGACATCCTCCGGGTTTCCGTTCCCAGGGAACCGGCAATGTGCGGGGTGATGATCACGTTGGGGAGGTCGTAGAGCACGGAGTCCGCGGGCAGCGGCTCGGGTTCGGTGACATCCAGGAGGGCGTGGATCCGGCCGGTGGCGCACTCAGCTTCAAGTGCTTTCGTGTCCACCAGGGATCCGCGGGCTGTATTGATCAGAGTTGCATGGTCCTTCATGGCCCGAAGCTCCGGAGCCCCGATCATGTGCCGGGTTTCGGGAAG
This sequence comes from Pseudarthrobacter sp., assembly GCF_036675385.1. Classification (NCBI taxonomy): domain Bacteria; kingdom Bacillati; phylum Actinomycetota; class Actinomycetes; order Micrococcales; family Micrococcaceae; genus Pseudarthrobacter; species Pseudarthrobacter sp. The sequence goes on from NZ_JAKFFD010000001.1 coordinate 7,077, forward strand.
TGCCGGCGCGTGGACGCTCACAATGTCCGACGCCGGCAGGAGTTCCTCGAGCGGAACAAGCCGGCCGCCCGCTGCTTTGACGGCAAACGGGTCCGCGTGCGGATCGCTCACCAGGACGGTGACGTCCTGCAGTTGCTGGACCAGTTGGACCACTCGCCGTCCGATCCGGGAGAAGCCGATCACGCCGATGACCCGCCCGATGTTGCCGAGCTCGCCACGTTGGGTGGTGTAGCTCCAGTCGTCCCGGTGGGTGCGGGCGTCGTTGGCCAGGACGTGGGCCTTTTTCCCGGCCAGGACGATGGAGGCGAACGTGAACTCTGCGACGGGAATGGCGTTCGCGTCTGCGCCGTTGGTGACCAGGATGCCCCGCTCCCACAGCTCGTCAGTGGCGAAGCTGCGCACAGTCCCGGCGCAGTGGAAAACTGCCCGCAGGCTGGGCATCCGGTCCAGCAGCTCGGGAGCGAGCAGCGGAACCCCCCAGCTGGTGAGCAGGATTTCCACGTTCGCCAAACGCTCGGCCAGCTCCGGGGAATCCAGCGAAGCGGTCCATGGCTGTTCGCCCAGGTCAACGAGTCCCGACAGCCGCTGCAAACGCGTGGAATCAAACTGGTCTGCAAAAGTTCCGCTATTCATAACCAACAGCGCTTTGGGCTTGGGCGACATTCAGGGGTCCTCCTTTCAGGTTGTTGTCAGTGCCCCGGGGGCGGTGCCCCGAGGTGCGATTTCATGTCTTGCGTCACATCCGGAACTCAGTACATACTCATAAACACCACAGTTCAATCACTCCGTTCAGTCTCGATCCGAAACGATCACACTCGAACAATTGAGAAGAGTCTTAATGAATCCGCTGCCCGTCAGCACCTCGGCCCGTGTCCTCGGTGGTGGGCCCCTCACAGACGCCTGGGGAATCGGCGCTTCGAGCGCCGGCCTCGAGGGTCTGCTCGCCAAAGGCGGGGCCAGCATTCCAGGCGGGGCCTGCCGTCCGAACGGGCGTCCGAACGGGCGTCCGAACGGGCGGGGTCTGACGAACAGGCAAGGCCGTCCCGGACTCCGGGTCCGGCCGAAGGGTGACGCGGCGTGGCTCAGCGTCGGTGGCACCGCGCTTGCCGGTCTGGCAGCACAGGCAATGACGGAACGAGGCACCGCCTGGCCGCAGCCCCTGGTCTCGCACTATGCGCGGTACTTTCGGGATGGCAATCGCACGGCCTACGAAGGGCTGGTGGCGGCACGCCAACAGCGTCTGACCCGGGCGGTGGTGATGGCGCTGAGTGCCGGATCCGACGTCAGGAGAGGATCCGACGCCGGGGCCGGACCCGGCGAAGACTGGCTCGACGAGGTGATCGACGGCGTCCACCTGCTCTGCGAACAGAGTTCCTGGAGCTGGGCCGCGCATGATGACGTGTTCACGCGCAGCGGCGAGGTGGTGCCGGACAAGTCCCTGCCGTACCTGGATCTTGGGGCCGGCGAAGTTGCCGCGCAGCTCGCGTGGACCGACTACGTCCTGGGGGATGCCCTGGACATCCGGGCACCCGGCCTTCGCCGCAGGATCCGTCAGGAAACGCACGAACGCGCCATCACCCCCTTCCTTGAACGCCTGGACTGGCACTGGCTGGGGCTCGACGGTGATGTCCACAACTGGAACCCCTGGATCCACACCAACCTGATTGCCGCGGCCCTTTTCCTGGTGGATGACCCTCAACGGCAGGCAGCCACGGTTGCCCGGTGCATCGAGGGCCTGGACCGCTTCCTGGCCTCCCTCCCCGCTGACGGGGCCATCGACGAGGGCTTCGCCTATTGGTGGAACGGGGCCGGGCGGGCGCTGGAGGGCCTCGCGCTGCTGGAGGAAGCCACCGGCGGGGCGCTCGACGTCGACCTTCCGGTGATCCGCCAGCTCGTCGCCTTTCCGCACCGCATGCACCTGGGCGGAACTTGGTTTCTCAACGTAGCGGACGGCCCGGCCCGGGCGGCCACCGGGTTGCCGTGGGACATGCTGCACCGCTGGGCCGTGCGCTTGGGCGACCGGGACGCCGCACGGCACGCTGCCTCGTTCGTTTCCGGCCAGCCGGAGGCGACGGCGGGACTGGGCCGGGTCCTGCACTCTCTCTTGGACCCGCCCCGACTGGACCCGCCCCGCGTGGATGTCGGAACCGCCGGGATCCAGTCCCCGCCGCTGGTTCCGTTCACCTATCTCCCGTCGGTGCAGATCATGGTGGCCCGCGAGACTGCGGGCACCCCGCAAGGCCTGGTGCTGGCGGCCAAGGGCGGGCACAACGGCGAGCACCATAACCACCGCGACGTGGGCTCCGTGGTGGTCGCGGTTGACGGCGTTCCGCTGCTGGTGGACGCCGGCCAGCCCACTTACACGGCCAAGACCTTCGGCCCGGACCGGTACGACATCCGTGCCATGCAGAGTGCCTGGCACAGTGTTCCGGCGCCGTTCGGACTGGAGCAGGGCACCGGGAAGGACTTCGCCGCGGCCGTGTGGCATGCACCCACCGCCGAGAACGCCACACTCCGGCTGGCACTCGGAGCGGCCTATGGACTGCACCCGGAGCAATGGGTCAGAACGTCCTCGCTGGACCGGGAAGCCCGGCGGGTGGTCGTCGTCGACCGCTGGGACCTTCCGATCTCCCCGGCCAACGCAGCCTCGCTGGACAGCGCCGTCCCGCCTGACCATGCCGTCCCGCCGGAGACCGCAGAGCCGAAAAGATTAACGTCCGACGTCGACATCACCTACCTCGCGGCAGGCACCATCCGCCTGGGCCGGGACGGCTCCGCCGTCATCCTGCCCACCGGAATTCCGACAGCCGACGAATCGTCGGCCGGGGACGGCCGGGGAGCGGTGCTGCGCTGGGAGCCGGCCGCCGCCGTCGTACTCGTGGATGAGTGGCCACTGGATGACCCCTTGCTGTCCGGCGTGTGGGGCGCGCGGCTGACCCGGCTGCGCTTCCGCCTGCCCGCAGAATTCAGCGCCGCCGGTGCATTTACCCTGACAGTGGAGGCAACATCATGAGCCCCGACCAACCTTCCGAGGTGGCAGGGAAATCCCTGTTCGCTCTCCAGCGCCGCGAGCGGCTGATGGAGGAACTGCGTGCCCACGGCGCCATCACGGTCCGTGGCATCGCCGTGAAACTGGGCGTCAGTGAGCTCACCATCCGGCGGGACGTGAACATCCTCGCCGACGAGGGCCTGGTCTCGCGCGTCCACGGCGGCGCCACGCTGCCCAGCAAGCTGGACCGGTCGGCCACCGCGGGCCGTCCGCCGCAGCACAGCTACTCCATCGGGATGGTGGTTCCCTCGCTGGACTACTACTGGCCCCAGGTAATCAGCGGCGCCCGGGCGGAGGCGGAGGAGCAGAACCTGCGGATCCTGGTCCGCGGCTCTGCCTACGATGCCGCCGACAACCGCAGGCAGGTCCAGGCGCTGCTCGATACGCAAAACATCGACGGGCTGATCGTTGCCCCGGACCTGACCGGTGAGGTGGGGCAGGAGCTACTCCGCTGGCTGAACGCGTTGCCTATTCCGGTAGTGCTCGCTGAACGGCGCTCGCCGGGGGAAAACCCCGCACACCGCCTCGAATGGGTGGCCACGGACCACGCGTTCGGCGCCGGCATGGCTGTCCGGCACCTGTGGCAGGAGGGCCATCGGCAGATTGGCTGCCTGGCCGATTCCTCCAGCCCCACCAGCCCGCACGTGGTGCGTGGGTGGCGCCAAGCCCTGGCGGCCCTGAAGATCCCGGTGGCAGGCTCCGTCCACGAGGATTCGGCCAAACTGCCCAACGGCGACCGCGCCGCGCACTTCGACCATGTCCTGGAGCTGTGCAGGACAACGGGGACCACGGCCATGCTGGTCCATTCGGACACGCAGGCGGTGGCCTTTGTGCAGCACTGTGTGGACCGGGGGATCCAGGTGCCGGGGGACATGGCGATCGTGGGCTACGACGACGAAGTGGCCTACCTTGCCGAGCCCGCCATTTCGGCCGTCCGGCCACCCAAGCAGTATGTGGGGAAGGTGGCCGTCCAGCTGATGGCCGCCCGCCTCGCCGAGGGGCGGATGCGGCCGGTGCACCGGATCGAACTGAACCCGGAGCTGATCCTCCGCGAGTCATCGATCGGCGGGCCGCGCTTGCCCTCCGCCGGCGTGCTGCAGGAATCCCTGTGACGGCGGGCAGGCTGACGGAGCCTCGGGCGCTGCTCCTGACCGGCTCCGGGCGGTACGCAGACCCGTGGCACCCGTTCGCCGAGACGTCCGCCGCCTTGGCGGCCCTCCTCCGGGAGGCGGGGTTCGGCGTCGAGACCGCTGACGACGTCGATGCCGCCTTAGCCGGCCTGGTCACCCCGGGAGCCGGCGCTGGCCTCCCCGACCTGCTGGTAGTCAATGTGGGCCTGCCCCGGGATGACCTGCCCTCACCCGGGACGCCGGAAGCCGTGGCCGGACTGCGGCGCTTGCTGGAGGAGGGACGGCCCCTGCTGGTGAGCCATGTCAGCTCCACGAGCTTCCTCGATTCCCCCGAATGGGAAGCCGCGCTGGGCGGCCGCTGGATCCGCGGAACGTCCATGCATCCGGCGTACGGACCGGCCGAGATCCACGTTCGCCGGGAATCCGGCCCCGTGGTTGAGGGCATCGCAGACTTCGAGCTGCCGGACGAGCGTTACAGCTACCTGGCCACGGCGCCGGGCATCACCATCCATGCGACGCACACCCACGAAGACCTCGAACACCCCGTCATGTGGTCCCTGGACCGGCGGACCGGGCGGACGTTTTACGATGCACTGGGCCATGACGCCGCCTCTTACCAGTCGCCCGAGCACCGCGAAATCCTGCTGCGTGCCGTCACCTGGCTCACCGCCGGCCAGCAACCCTGACCGCCAGCCGTCCAACCCCGAGGACCCCATGCCATCCACCCTGACGCCCCCTGTCCTGACCCTGCCGGAGCTGGACCGCGACCTCTCGCCCTACACCGGCCTGACCCGCGCGCACTGGTGTGCCTACGCCGACCATTTGCTGCGCTCCGCCCACCGCTACGGCACCGCGGACCACGCCAACATCCATCTGCCCGGAGCCAACAGCGCCTACGGCCCGCGAAGCGATGCGCTGGAGGCGTTCGCCCGGACATTCCTGCTGGCCTCCTTCCGGATCGCCGGAGACCCCGGGGGTACAGGCTGGATCGCGGAATGGTACGCACGGGGCCTCGACGCCGGCACGGACCCGGCGAATCC
>NZ_JAKFFD010000092.1:0-12243 GCF_036675385.1 Pseudarthrobacter sp.
TCGGTGCTGACATGGAACGCCGTGGAAAACCGGCATATGCTGGCGATAAATAATTTGCTTGGATTCAAACCTGCTGGTTATGAGGGCGAATGGCAGAAACGGCTGGGATGACGCACCTGATGGCAGAAGATGTACGGATCGAGCAGTTGTGGATCCCGGATACCGTGGACGCGCCCGACGCAGTGGATTTTCTGGCTGCCGTGGAGGTGGGCCGCAAAGTCCGGATGCAGACCTGGGGCAGTGATGACCTCGCGTACACGCCGCTGGAGAAGCTCCTGGAGCTGGCCGATCCCTATGAGCGCCAGATCATCCTGGTGGCCAAGGCCGGGGACCAGATCATCGGCACGGTGGACATTGCACTGCCGCTGACTGACAACCTGGACATGGCGGAGTTCACGCTGGACATCCTGCCGGAGTTCCAGCGCCAGGGGGTGGGCCGCAAGCTGCTGCTCGCGGCAGAACACCTGGCACGCAGCGAGGGCCGCACGCTGATCCTCGTTGACACCAACCATCCCGGCGCGTCCCTGCACGAGTTCGAGGCGGCCCAGCTGGTGCCGGGTTCCGGGCAGGGCTTTGTGCCGCTGGACAGCCGGGAAGTCGAATTCGCGCGCCGGACGGGCTACACGCTGCAGCACATCGAACAGTTCAGCGCCTGTGCACTGCCCCTGGACACCAAACTCGTGGCCGATCTCCAGGCCGAGGCCGATGAAGCCAACAACGGGCGGTACCGGCTTCATCACTGGACGGACCGCTGCCCGGATGAGTGGCTGGAGGCCGTGGCCGTGCTCGAAAACCAGGCGGGCGCCGACGTCGACCCTTCCCTGGAGACTCCCGTTGAGCAGGACATGGTGTTCGACGGCGGCATCCTCCGCGAGGCGGAAGAGGTCACCATCGCGCAGGGGAGGCGGACGGTGGTCACCGCCGTCGAGCATCTGGCCACCGGGGCACTGGTGGGCCTGACCACCATCAGCGTCCTTGCGCACCGGCCCGATGTGGTGTTCCAGGACGACACCCTGGTCCTGCAGGAGCACCGCGGGAACAAGCTGGGGCTGCTGATCAAGGTGGCCAACATGGAGCGGCTCACCGAGCAGTTCCCCGATGCCCGGGTGATCTACACCTGGAACGCGCCGGAGAACAGGTATCTGCTGACGGTCAACCAGCAGCTGGGCTTCACCACGGCCGGCGTGACCGGCATCTGGCAGAAAGAGCTCCCACACCTGGGGACCAGCAAGAGCTGAGGCCGATTTGGTGGTCCGGCGGCCCGTCCCGTAAGCTTGAACTACCAAAGACCGTCGGTTGTTGGAAATCCATTCTCCTGAACGCAGCTCAACTCTGCAGTTGTGTGCGGGAGGCCAAATGTATTTCTGGACGAAGGACCCTGAACATAGGGCGGCCGGCGCAGGTGAACGAAGCAACGCTCCACAGTGAAAACCGTGTTGAGCCAAGCCCCGTGCATCTGCGCGGGGCGTTTTTTCGTTTTAGCTCATCTGAGCGGGGACCGTCGCATACCGGCACTATCCCCGGAAGGAGGGTTATGGCAACGCCTACAAAGGTTTCAGCAGTAGCTGAGATCACTAACGATTTCAAGGAATCGAACGCCGCTGTCCTGACCGAATACCGCGGGCTCACCGTTGCACAGCTCAAGCAGCTGCGTGTTTCTCTCGGCCAGGACACCAAGTTCTCGGTCGTCAAGAACACCCTGACCGCAATTGCAGCCAAGGAAGCTGGTGTCGAAGCATTCAACGACCAGCTCTCCGGCCCCACTGCAATCGCGTTCATCAAGGGTGACGCAGTTGCAGCTGCCAAGAGCCTGACGGATTTTGCCAAGGCCAACAAGCAGCTGGTCATCAAGACCGGTTACTTCGAGGGCAAGGCACTGACCGCCAGCGAAGTTTCTGCACTGGCAGCGCTCGAGTCCCGCGAGCGGCAGCTCGCCATGGTTGCAGGCATCCTCAAGGCTCCTGCTGCCGCCGCTGCACGCACGATTGACGCACTGCGCCTCAAGCTTGAAGAAGAGAACGGTGCACCGGCAGCTGCCGAGGCTCCCGCCGCTGAAGAAGCTCCGGCCGCAGACGAAGCCCCCGAAGCAGTTGCAGAAGCCTCGGCTGAAGCACCCGCTGCCGAAGAGAACTAGTTTCTCTTCACCCACCAGACTCCGGTGTGAAGGCAATGGCCCAGGCCGCCAAGCACCACCTATAGGAAGGACGCCACACCATGGCGAAGCTCACCAACGAAGAGCTCATTGAAGCTTTCAAGGAACTGACCATCATCGAGCTCTCCGAGTTCGTCAAGCTCTTCGAAGAGACCTTCGAAGTTACTGCAGCTGCAGTTGCTGTTGCTGGCCCCGCCGGTGGCGGCGCAGCTGAAGAAGCTGAAGAGCAGACTGAATTCGACGTTATCCTCGAATCAGCTGGCGAAAAGAAGATCGCAGTGATCAAGGAAGTTCGCGCAATCACTTCCCTGGGTCTGAAGGAAGCTAAGGACGTTGTTGACAGCGCTCCGAAGGCTGTTCTCGAAGGCGTCACGAAGGAAGCTGCCGAGAAGGCAGTGGAGCAGCTCCAGGCTGCCGGCGCAACCGTTACCCTCAAGTAACTCACGCCGCTTCACGGAAAACCCCGTCCACTTCGGTGGGCGGGGTTTTCCTGCATTTAACCCAACGCGGGGTCACATAATGCCCCTGAAGTGCCCACTATTGGGCCGTGAGTGACCCCGCGTTGCTAGCTCGGTTCGGAGATATCGGCGACGACGGCGCCCAGTGCTGCGGTGAGCGCATCGGCGTCCACAAACGCGCTGTAGCCGTGTTCGCCGGCGCCCATGGAGATCCGGCGGCCGGCAATGGTGGCGTCCGCGTACACCGGCCAGGCGGTGGTGCTGCCGAGCGGGGTGATGGTCCCGCGTTCGTAGCCGGTCGCACCAAGCGCCACGTCCGCGGGCGGCAACGAGAGTTTGTTGACGCCCACCAGGGTCCGCAGTTTTGGCCAGGAGATCTGCCGGTCGCCCGGAATCAGCGCGAACAGGAACGTCCCGTCCTTGTGCTTGACCACCAGGGATTTCACGATGTCCGCGGGCGTGATGCCTAGGATCCCGGCAGCCTCCTCGAGGCTCCGCGCTGCCAACCGCTCCACCAGCTGCACGTCCAAGCCGCGCGCGGCGGCGTCAGCAAGGAAGCGCTGACGTCCGACGGCGGCGCTCCCGTTGTCCGCCTGCCCCGCCATCAGTCCGTGCCCGCCATCAGTCCCGGTACAGCAGGAGCGCTTCGCCCTGACCGCCGCCGCCGCACAGGGAGACCGCGGCCTTGCCGCTGCCCCGCCGTTTGAGTTCATGGGCCGCGTGCAGCGCCAACCGCGCACCGGAAGCTCCGATCGGGTGGCCCAGGGCAATGGCGCCGCCGTGGATGTTGCACTTCTCCAGCGGGTAGTCCAGGTCTTTCAGCGACTGCACCGCGACTGAACCGAACGCTTCGTTAATTTCGATGAAGTCCAGGTCGCCGGTGCTCCATTCCGCCCGCTGCAGTGCGTTCATGATGGCGTGGGACGGCTGCGAATGCAGGGAATTGTCCGGACCGGCAACCTGTCCGGGCTTCCCCACCACAGCCAGGTATTCCAGGCCGTTCTCCTCCGCGAAACGGCGCGATGCCAGCACCAGTGCGGAGGCGCCGTCGGACAGGGGAGAGGAGTTGCCGGCGGTGATGGTTCCGTCGCTGACAAAGGCTGCCCGCAGCCCGGCCAGGGACTCGATGGACGTGTTGGGCCGTACCCCTTCATCCGTGGAGACAACGACGGGATCTCCCTTGCGCTGCTTGACGCTGATGGGTGCGATCTCGTCGTCGAAGACGCCGTTCTTCGCCGCCAGCGCCGCGCGCTGGTGCGATTGGGCGGCCACGTTGTCCTGCGAGGTCCGGTCAATGCCCAGGGTCAGGTTCTTGGTTTCGGTGGACAGGCCCATGGACTGGCCGTCGAATGCATCCGTGAGGCCGTCGTGCGCCGCAACGTCCAGCGCCTGGATGGTGCCATAGGTCCAGCCCTGGCGGGAACCCGGCAGCAGGTGAGGCGCACGGGTCATGGATTCCTGGCCGCCGGCCACCACGACGGTGGCGTCGCCGCTGCGGATCATCCTGGCGGCGTCGATCACCGCGGTCAGCCCGGACAGGCACACCTTGTTGATGGTGACGGTCGGAACGTTCCAGCCGATTCCCGCTCCGATAGCGCTCTGGCGTGCGGGGTTCTGCCCGGCGCCGGCCTGCAGTACCTGGCCCATGATGACGGCGTCCACCTGGCTGGCGTCCACGCCGCTCGCTGCAATCGCGGACCTGATCGCGTGCGCTCCCAGTTCGACGGCGGTGAAGCTCGCCAGCTGCCCGTTGAGCCGGCCCTGCGGCGTGCGCGCACCGGCCAGGATGACCACGTCAGTGTTGTCGTTGGAGTTGCCCATTGTGATCTCTTCCGCTCTGAATCGATGTACTTCCAAGGCTACCGTGAGGCTTGTCACCTATTTATCCAAACGCCGCAGGGGTGCCGATGATTCCAATCGTGCCGGCCGTGGCCACCAGGGGAGAACTACCCATCCGCCGGTTGTGCGCGAGGTCGCGGTGGTGCGTAGGGTGGACGGCGAAGACGAAAGCAACAGAGCAACGCAAAACATCAGAGCAACGCAAAACAGGGAGCAGCAGCATCTTGAAGAAAATCCTCGCCGCGGCAGCCATGGCCAGCCTCGCCGGACTCACCGCCTGCAGCGTTGCCACTCCTGCGCCGGACAGCACTTCATCCACAGCAGCCCCCACTGCGTCCACGTCGGCACCTTCCACCGCGTCGCCGTCGCGCTCTTCCAGTCCGTCGGCAGCGCCCCAGGCCGGTGGTGTTAAGGGAGCTTGCGAGACGTTCAACTCGCTCTATGCCGACTACAAGGCCATCCAGGACGATTCCAACGCCTACGAGGACATCTACTTTGCCGCGCAGGACGCCAAGGACACGGTGTCGGGGAACCTGGTGGGACTGTTTACCTCCCTCAGCGTCCTCGCGCTTGACCACTCCACGGCCGCGAAAAGCGGCGGCGATCCCGAGCAGGCGTCCAAGGATGGTGTGCGTGATGCGGTCTTCGCCAACGCCAACGAGTGCACCGCCGAGGGCGTTACGCTCCGCCTCTGATCGCGGTCCGGGAGCCAAAAAATCAGTGCTTGCAATAAGTCCGGTTGTGGGGTAGACACGTAATTGGTTTTGCCGTATCGTAGATATTTGCGTCTTCCCTGTTTACCTTCAGCCTTCATATAGCGGTGGGCTTTGCCTGGCAGCTGACCATCAACGTGCCGTCAACAACGTCATTGTATGGAAAGCCCCGGCCCGGGTCATATAGCGGAACCGGATGGTAGCACTGCGGAGTCATTCCGCAGGGTGCACAGCGGGGGAGATCTGAAAACGCCTGAAGGTCTGTGGAAGGATCCCTCTTGGTCGCCTCGAGCACCTCTAATAACGAAACCGCTAACACCGCCGACAGCACTGATGGTGCCACTCGCCGGCTCTCATTCGCAAAGATTCACGAACCGCTGGACGTTCCGAATCTCCTTGCCCTGCAGACGGACAGCTTCGACTGGCTGGTCGGAAACGAACGCTGGCAGGCGCGCGTAGCGAAGGCCGTCGAAGAAAACGATCTCAGCGTCGCCACCTCGTCCGGACTGTCGGACATCTTTGAAGAGATCTCCCCGATCGAGGACTTCCAGGGCACCATGTCCCTGAGCTTCTCCGATCCGGAGTTCGCTGACCCGAAGTACACCATGGCCGAGTGCAAGGACCGGGACGCAACGTACTCGGCACCGCTGTACGTCAAGGCCGAGTTCATGAACAACAACACGGGCGAAATCAAGCAGCAGACCGTGTTCATGGGCGACTTCCCCCTCATGACGGAGAAGGGCACCTTCGTCGTCAACGGCACCGAGCGTGTGGTCGTCTCCCAGCTGGTCCGTTCACCGGGCGCCTACTTTGAGCGCACCGCCGACAAGACCAGTGACAAGGACATCTTCACTGCCAAGATCATCCCGTCCCGCGGTGCATGGTTTGAACTCGAAATCGACAAGCGCGACCAGGTCGGCGTTCGCCTCGACCGCAAGCGCAAGCAGTCCGTCACCGTTCTGCTGAAGGCCCTCGGCTGGACCGAAGGCCAGATCCTCGAAGAGTTCGGCCAGTACGACTCCATGCGCGCAACGCTGGAGAAGGACGCCACCGAGACCCGCGAAGACGCGTTGCTGGACATCTACCGGAAGCTGCGACCGGGCGAGCCGCCCACAGTCGAGGCTGCCCAGTCCCTCCTGGACAACCTGTACTTCAACTCCAAGCGCTACGATCTGGCCAAGGTTGGCCGTTACAAGATCAACCGCAAGCTTGGCATCGACCGTTCCCTTGGCGACAAGGAAGCTTCGGTCCTGCACGTTGAAGACATCGTGGCCATGATCAAGTTCCTGGTTGCCCTGCACGCCGGCGAGAAGACCCTCACGGGCAAGCGCGACGGCCAGGACCACGAGCTGCGCGTTGAGATCGATGACATCGACCACTTCGGCAACCGTCGTATCCGCGCCGTCGGCGAGCTCATCGAGAACCAGGTCCGCACCGGCCTGTCCCGTATGGAGCGCGTTGTCCGCGAGCGGATGACCACCCAGGACGTCGAGGCCATCACGCCGCAGACACTGATCAACATCCGCCCTGTTGTTGCAGCCATCAAGGAGTTCTTCGGAACTTCCCAGCTGTCGCAGTTTATGGACCAGAACAACCCTCTGTCGGGTCTGACCCACAAGCGCCGTCTGTCCGCGCTTGGCCCGGGTGGTCTGTCCCGTGACCGCGCAGGCATGGAAGTTCGAGACGTTCACCCGTCCCACTACGGACGTATGTGCCCCATCGAAACCCCTGAAGGCCCGAACATTGGTCTGATCGGTTCGCTGGCATCCTACGGCCGCATCAACCCGTTCGGCTTCATCGAGACTCCTTACCGTCTCGTCGCTGAAGGCGTTGTCTCCGACGAGGTCCAGTACCTCACGGCCGACGACGAAGCAGAGGTCCTGATCGCACAGGCCAACGCTCCGCTGGATGAGAACAAGAAGTTCGCCGAAGAGACCGTCCTGGTCCGCGCCCGTGGTGGTGGAGGCGAGCCTGTGCTCGTTCCCGCCGGCGAGGTCGAGTTCATGGACGTTTCCCCGCGCCAGATGGTGTCCGTGGCTACGGCCCTGATCCCGTTCCTCGAGCATGACGATGCTAACCGCGCACTCATGGGTGCCAACATGCAGCGCCAGGCCGTGCCGCTGGTCCGTTCCGAGGCCCCGTTCGTGGGCACCGGCATGGAGCGCGCCGCAGCCGTCGACGCCGGTGATGTCACCATTGCGAAGAAAGCCGGTGTGGTTACCGAGGTCTCCGCTGAGCTCGTCATTATGCTCAACGACGACGGTACGGAAACCAACTACCGCATCAACAAGTTCGCACGCTCCAACCAGGGCAACTGCTACAACAACCGTGTCCTGGTGAACGAAGGCCAGCGCCTCGAGGTCGGCGGCATCATCGCCGACGGTCCGGCAACGGACCAGGGCGAACTCGCCCTCGGTAAGAACCTGCTCGTGGCATTCATGTCATGGGAAGGCCACAACTTCGAGGACGCCATCATCCTCTCGCAGCGCATTGTTGCCGAGGACGTTCTTTCCTCCATCCACATCGAGGAGCACGAGATCGATGCCCGCGACACCAAGCTTGGTGCCGAGGAAATCACCCGTGACATCCCCAACGTGTCCGAGGAAGTCCTGGCAGGCCTGGACGAGCGCGGCATCATCCACATCGGTGCCGAAGTTGAAGCCGGCGACATCCTGGTCGGAAAGGTCACCCCGAAGGGTGAAACCGAACTGACCCCGGAAGAACGCCTGCTGCGCGCCATCTTCGGTGAGAAGTCCCGCGAAGTGCGCGACACCTCCCTGAAGGTTCCGCACGGCGAGTCCGGCACCGTCATCGGCGTCCGCGTCTTCGACCGCGACAACGACGACGAACTGCCCCCGGGCGTGAACCAGCTGGTGCGCGTCTACGTGGCCGCCAAGCGCAAGATCACCGACGGCGACAAGCTCGCCGGCCGTCACGGCAACAAGGGCGTTATCTCCAAGATCCTCCCGATCGAGGACATGCCCTTCCTTGCCGACGGTACCCCCGTTGATATTGTCCTGAACCCGCTGGGTGTTCCGGGCCGTATGAACGTCGGCCAGGTGCTGGAAACGCACCTCGGCTGGGTTGCCAAGACCGGTTGGAAGATCGAAGGCGAGCCCGAGTGGATGAAGCAGCTGCCGAACCTGCCGCGCGAGAGTGGCTCCACCACTGTTGCAACGCCGGTGTTCGATGGCGCCCGTGAAGAGGAAATCACGGGTCTGCTGGACTCCACCAACGTCACGCGCGACGGCGACCGCCTGATCAACTCCTCAGGCAAGACCCGCCTCTTCGACGGCCGCTCCGGCGAGCCGTTCCCGGATCCGATCTCGGTCGGCTACATGTACATCCTGAAGCTCCACCACCTGGTGGACGACAAGATCCACGCCCGTTCCACTGGCCCGTACTCCATGATCACGCAGCAGCCGCTGGGTGGTAAGGCACAGTTCGGTGGCCAGCGCTTCGGTGAGATGGAAGTGTGGGCGCTGGAAGCTTATGGCGCCGCGTACACGCTCCAGGAACTCCTCACCATCAAGTCGGATGATATCCACGGTCGTGTCAAGGTCTACGAAGCAATCGTCAAGGGCGAGAACATCCCCGAGCCGGGCGTTCCTGAGTCCTTCAAGGTCTTGATCAAGGAAATGCAGTCGCTGTGCCTGAACGTGGAAGTACTCTCCACGGACGGAACCACAATTGAAATGCGTGACTCTGATGACGCAGTCTTCACGGCTGCGGAAGAACTGGGCATCGATCTGTCTCGTGCAGAGCCCAGTTCCGTAGAAGAGGTTTAGCAGGTTGATGTCCGGGGAAAAGCAAGCGGCCCCGCCGCGCTGCCTTTTCCCCGGCATCACCTCCCTCTTCCCGTAACCGGGGCAACCGGTGGTCGAGCTTGTCGAGACCCAGGTGCCCTCAAGACTTCAGAATTTAGAGAACAAGAGAGAACAGGGACCATATGTCCAGCGAATCCTCCTTCGGCCTCATGCAGATCGGCCTCGCCACCGCGGATGACATCCGTGGCTGGTCTTACGGCGAGGTTAAGAAGCCGGAAACCATCAACTACCGCACGCTCAAGCCCGAGAAGGACGGCCTCTTCTGCGAGAAGATCTTCGGCCCTTCCCGCGACTGGGAATGCTACTGCGGTAAGTACAAGCGCGTGCGCTTCAAGGGCATCATCTGCGAGCGTTGTGGCGTTGAAGTCACCCGTGCGAAGGTCCGCCGTGAGCGCATGGGCCACATCGAGCTGGCCGCCCCGGTCACGCACATCTGGTACTTCAAGGGTGTTCCGTCCCGCCTGGGCTACCTCCTTGACCTGGCACCGAAGGACCTCGAAAAGGTCATCTACTTCGCTGCCTACATGATCACCAGCGTCGACGCCGACAGCCGCCACGAGGAACTGCCCAACCTGCAGGTTGAGCACGACATCGAGAAGAAGCAGCTGATCGACAACCGCGACTCCGACATCGCCACGATCGCCCGTGACCTCGAAAACGAGATCGCGCGCCTCGAAGGTGAAGGTGCCAAGGCTGCCGACAAGAAGAAGGCCCGCGACTCCGCGGACCGTCAGATGGCCAACGTGCGTAAGCGTGCCGACGCCGAGATCGAGCGCCTCGAGCAGGTCTGGGACCGTTTCAAGAACCTGAAGGTCGCAGACCTCGAAGGCGACGAAGGCCTCTACCGCGAGCTGCGCGACCGCTACGGCATGTACTTCGAAGGCTCCATGGGTGCCGAAGCCATCAAGAAGCGTCTTGAGAACTTCGACATGCAGGCCGAGTCTGACCTGCTGCGCGACATCATCGCCAACGGCAAGGGCCAGCGCAAGACCCGCGCCCTGAAGCGCCTGAAGGTGGTCAACGCGTTCCTGACCACCAACAACAGCCCGCTCGGCATGGTTCTCGACGCCGTCCCGGTGATCCCGCCGGAACTGCGCCCGATGGTCCAGCTGGACGGTGGCCGCTTCGCGACCTCCGACCTCAACGACCTCTACCGTCGTGTGATCAACCGCAACAACCGCCTCAAGCGCCTGCTTGACCTCGGTGCCCCGGAGATTATCGTCAACAACGAGAAGCGCATGCTTCAGGAAGCTGTTGACAGCCTCTTCGACAACGGCCGTCGCGGCCGTCCGGTCACCGGTCCGGGCAACCGTCCGCTGAAGTCCCTGAGCGACATGCTCAAGGGCAAGCAGGGCCGTTTCCGCCAGAACCTCCTCGGCAAGCGCGTTGACTACTCCGGCCGTTCGGTCATCGTCGTCGGCCCGCAGCTGAAGCTGCACCAGTGTGGTCTGCCCAAGCAGATGGCACTGGAGCTCTTCAAGCCGTTCGTGATGAAGCGCCTGGTTGACCTCAACCACGCCCAGAACATCAAGTCGGCCAAGCGCATGGTTGAGCGTTACCGTCCGCAGGTCTGGGACGTGTTGGAAGAGATCATCACCGAACACCCGGTGCTGCTCAACCGTGCACCTACCCTGCACCGCCTTGGCATCCAGGCGTTCGAACCGCAGCTTGTTGAAGGTAAGGCAATCCAGCTCCACCCGCTGGTTTGTGGCGCCTTCAACGCTGACTTCGACGGCGACCAGATGGCAGTCCACCTGCCGCTGAGCCCTGAGGCCCAGGCTGAGGCACGCATCCTGATGCTGTCCTCGAACAACATCCTGAAGCCGTCCGACGGCCGTCCGGTCACCCTGCCTTCGCAGGATATGATCATCGGCCTTTACCACCTGACCACCAAGCGTGTCGGTTCAGCTGGCGAAGGACGCGTCTTCTCCTCGGTTGCCGAAGCCATCATGGCCTACGACCTCCGCGAGCTGCACCTGAACTCGCAGGTCAGGATCCGTCTCGAAGGCTTCGTTCCGTACGCGGGCTGGGAAGCTCCGGAAGGCTGGGAAGCCGGCCAGCCGGTGATCGTCCAGACCTCCCTGGGACAGGTCATCTTCAACCAGACGCTGCCGGCGGATTACCCGTGGGTTGAGAACGTTGCGGACAAGGGCGAACTGTCCACGATCGTCAACGATCTCGCCGAGCGCTACCCGAAGGTCGTCACGGCGGCAACGCTGGACAACCTGAAGGACGCCGGTTTCTACTGGGCCACCCGCTCAGGCGTTACCGTCGCCATCTCGGACATCGAGGTACCCAAGGACAAGCCGCGGATCCTCGCCGGCTACGAAACCATGGCTGCCAAGATCCAGGGCCAGTACGACAAGGGCCTGATCGACGACGACGAGCGTCGCCAGGAACTGATCGAGATCTGGAACAAGGCAACCAACGAGATCGCCCAGGTGATGCGTGACAACCTGTCGCCGATGAACACCATCAACCGCATGGTGTCCTCCGGTGCACGTGGTAACTGGATGCAGGTCCGTCAGATCGCGGGTATCCGTGGCCTGGTGGCCAACCCTAAGGGTGAAATCATCCCGCGTCCCATCAAGTCCTCCTACCGCGAGGGCCTGTCGGTGCTGGAATACTTCATCGCCACGCACGGTGCCCGTAAGGGTCTTGCTGACACCGCGCTGCGTACCGCCAACTCGGGTTACCTGACCCGTCGTCTGGTGGACGTGTCGCAGGACGTCATCGTTCGCGAAGAGGACTGCGGCACTGAGCGCGGCCTGGTCACGGCAATCGCCGTGCCGGACGCCAATGGCGAGCTGGTCCTGGACGAGAACGTCGAGAACAGCGCCTACGCCCGTACGCTCGCTGTTGATGTTGTGGACTCCAAGGGCAATGTCCTTGCGGCCGGCGGCACCGACTGCGGCGACGTCGTTATCGCTGAGCTGTTCGCAGCCGGCATCACCGAGGTCAAGGTCCGCTCCGTACTCACCTGTGAGTCCAGCGTCGGCACCTGCGCCCTGTGCTACGGCCGTTCACTGGCCACCGGCAAGACCGTGGACATCGGCGAGGCCGTCGGCATCATCGCCGCACAGTCGATCGGTGAGCCCGGTACCCAGCTGACCATGCGTACGTTCCACACCGGTGGTGCTGTTTCCGCCAGCGGTGGCGACGACATCACCCAGGGTCTGCCCCGTATCCAGGAGCTCTTCGAAGCCCGTACTCCGAAGGGTGTCGCACCGATTGCTGAAGCAGCCGGCCGCATC
>NZ_JAKFFD010000208.1:0-12139 GCF_036675385.1 Pseudarthrobacter sp.
CGGGGCCTCGACGCCGGCACGGACCCGGCGAATCCTGACCGGTGGCCGACCCCCGGGGAGCTGGGCCAGGCCAAGGTGGAGGCCGCTTCGTTGGCAGTTGGGCTGGCCCTGACCCGCGATGTGCTGTGGGACAAGCTCCCGCAGCGGGTCCAGGAACAGCTGGTTGCCTGGTTCGAAACGGTGATCGGCGAGGACTATCCACCCATCAACTGGGTCTGGTTCCAGATTGTGGTGGAAACCTTCCTTGCAAGCGTCGGCGGGCGTTCGTCGGACGCGGACATCGACGCCGGCCTGGCCATCCACGATTCGCTCTACCGCGGCCATGGCTGGTTTGCCGACGGTCCAGAGCGGGCCTACGACCACTACGTGGGCTGGGCCTTCCAGGTCTACCCCCAGCTTTGGGCGCTGATGGCGCCGGATGATCCGCGCGTGCAGGCCCGCAAAAAGCTCGACGGCGCCCGGCTCGCCGACTACCTCGACGACGCCGCCCACCTCGTCGGAGCCAACGGGGCTCCGCTCATCCAGGGCCGCAGCCTCATCTACCGCTTCGCCGCGGCCGCCCCGTTCTGGACCGGCGAACTTGCCGGCCACACGCGGCTGTCTCCCGGGCTGAGCCGGCGCGCGGCCTCCGGCATGCTGGACTACTTCGCCCGCCGCGGCGCCATCACCGATGACGGACTCCTTTCGATCGGCTGGCACGGCGAATTCGCCGGCATGAGGCAGTCCTATTCGGGCGCAGGGTCACCATACTGGGCCGCGAAGGGCTTCCTGGGACTTGCGCTCCCGGCCGACCACCGGGTGTGGACCGCCGTCGAAGAGCCCCTGCCCGTGGAGGCCGGGGACACCCGGCGGCTCATCGCGGCGCCCGGCTGGCAGGTGGACGGAACAGCGGCCGACGGCGTTGTCCGGATCCGGAACCACGGCACCGACCACGCCAATGCTGGAGTGGTGGTCGCCGATTCCCCGCTCTACGCCCGGCTGGGATACTCCACGCACACTTTTCCGGACCTTGAGCCGGAGTCCCTGGACAATGCCGTTGTGCTGGTGGACGCAGCGGGCCGCCTCACGCACCGCACGGGCTTCGAGTTCCTTGGCCAGAAGGATCTGGGCGGCGTCCTCGCCGGTGCCTCCCGGGCCACGGCCAACTGGATCGCGGTGGATCCCGACGGCGGTCCGGACCATGGCAGCGGGGCCAGGGGAACCGCGACGCCCGGGCCGGAAATCACAGTGGTTTCGCTGACGCGCGGCGCGGTGGAGGTGCGGCTGGTCCGCGTTCAGGGCACATCCCCCGGCACGCCCGCGAGGCTGCGGATCGGCGGCTGGCCCGTGGATGCGGAGTCCCCGACGGAGAGCGAAATCCGTCCCCTTGCCGGCTGGGGCTCACCCCTGGACGACGCCGGAACCTGGCACCGCGAAGCCGCGCACCCGGTGGGGGAGCGGCTCACTATTCCGTGGATCGGCACGCCGGGCGCGGCCGACGACGGCGACTATGCCGCCGTCGTCGTCCTCGCCGGTGCGGGAGGTGCTGAAGCCGCTGCCGGCGTCCGGTTTGTCCCCACCCAAGGCGGTCCTGGTGGCGGCGGACGGTTCGAGTTCGCGGACGGTACCGTTGTTGACGTCGCCGCCGTCTGGGAGGGGTTCGCTAACCCTTAAGCCTCGTCGAACCAGCCCCGGGCAGGGTTGCTCACAGCCGGTACCGAACGGTGCAGCTCAGGCTGTGCCGCCCAGCGCACGCCGTTCGCGAGGACCCGCTGGATCTGCGGGTGGTGGTACACCGGGTATTCCTGGTCGCCGGGGCTGAAGTAGAAGATCCGGCCCTTGCCCCGGGTGAACGTGACCCCGGACCGGAACACCTCGCCGCCGGCGAACGAGCTGATGAAGATCAGGTCGTCGGGGTCCGGGATGTCGAACAGCTCGCCGTACATCTCCTGCTCGGGGATGACGATGGGGCTGTCCACGCCCTCGGCGATGGGATGCGACGGCTTGACGGTCCACACGAGCTCGCGTTCGCCGTCGTTCCGCCACGCCAGGGAGCAGCTGGTGCCCAGCAGCCGCGTGAAAACCTTGGCGAAGTGCCCCGAATGGAGCACGATGAGCCCCATGCCGCCCAGGACGTGCCGGTGGACGCGTTCGACGACGGCCTCGCTCACCTCGGCGTGGGCCATGTGGCCCCACCACAGCAGGACGTCGGTGTCGGCGAGGATGTCCTCGTCGAGGCCGTGCTCATCGTCGGTGGCCAGGACAGCCGTCGTGATCTCGGCGTCCGGGTAGTAGGAGCGCAGCCCGGCCGCGATGGCACCGTGGATGCCGTCGGGGTAGATTTCCCCGATGTGGGACGGCTCGTTGAGGGCCTCGTGGACGCCCTCGTTCCAGACCCGGATTCTCAGCTTGTTGTTCATTAGAGACGAACCTCCCTTTGCTCCTGCGCCGACTGGTAGCAGGCGTCGATGATTTGGGCCCGGTAGAGCGCCTGGGATCCGTCGTGCCGGCCCCAGCCGTCCGCAACGCCGCGCACCGCCGCCACGAAGTCGTCCACCACGGCCTGATGCGCCTTGCCTGGCAGGGCCTGCGGCACGTAGTCGGCGTTTTCGCCGTCCTTTTCCGTGAAGACCCTCAGCTTACCGACAGGTGCCAGGGGGGTGCCTTGGACCTTGAGCTCGGCTCCGCCGTCGGTCCCGTAGACCATGAAGTCCAGTACGTCGTCCGTCTCCCGGTAGCTGGCCCAGCCGGCCTCTATCAGCAGCGTCGCGCCGCCTTCCAGCCGCAGGAACGCGGACGCGAAGTCTTCCACCTCGAACGCGTTGCTGGCAGCCATGGCGGTGTAGCGGTCGTTGCCGCCCCGGCCGCGGGGGCCCAGCTCTGAATGGGTGGTGGCGGACACTGCCACGACTTTCGGTTCGCCGAGCAGGTGCAGGGCGTAATCGAGGGCGTGGACGCCGATGTCGGCCAGCGGCCCGCCGCCTGCGAGTTCGGGGTTGGTAAACCAGCTCCCCAGCATCGGGATGCCGGAGCGGCGCAGCCAGGATGCCTTGGCGTAGTACGGGCGTCCCAGGCCGCCGCCGTCGATCACTTCCTTGAGCGCCTGGATATCACCACGGCGGCGGTGGTTGAAGGCGACGTCCAGGACGCGTCCTGCCCCGCGGGCGGCGTCCACCATGGCCTGGCCTTCGACGGCGTTGCGTGCGATCGGCTTCTCGCTCAGCACGTGCAGGCCGCGCTCGAGGGCGGCGATGGCGATGGGTGCGTGCAGGAAGGTCGGCACTGCCACGCTGATAGCGTCCAGGCCCCCGTGCTCCAGCATCTCTTCCCAGCCGGCGAAGGCGTTCGGGATCGAGTATTCGGCCTGCAGGGAGTCGCGGAGCTCCTGTTCCATCCCTGCCAGCGACACGATGCGGACGCCTTCCAGGGAATCGTAGGCCTTGAGGTGCTGCTGTCCCGCCCAGCCAATGCCGACGACGCCCACCCTCAGTTCTCCGGCTTGTGGTTCCTTCAGGGAAGCGGCCTGCTGTCCCGGGGACTGCTCGTTGCTCACGATATTTCCTTTTCTTGTGTTGTTTGGGAACTTGATTGGTGAGGTTTTAGCCCTTGACGGCGCCGGCGGTCATGCCGGACACGATGCGCTTCTGGCACAGGAGTACCAGGATGACGAGCGGGACCGTGATGATCACCGACGCGGCACTGATGGTGCCCAGCGGCTGGTCAAACTCGCTGGTTCCGCTGAAGAACGCGATCGCCACCGGGACCGGACGGGCCTCCGGCGATGTGGTCAGGGTGACGGCAAGCAGGAATTCGTTCCAGACCGAGATGAACACCAGGATCGCCGTGGTGGCAAGGCCCGGGACCGCCAGCGGCAGGATGACCTTGCGGAAGGCCATGAACGGCGTGGCCCCGTCCATGTACGCCGATTCCTCGAGCTCACGCGGAATCTCCTTGAAGAAGGAGGTCAGCGTGTAGATGGCCAGCGGCAACGCAAACGTCAGCTTCGGGATGATGAGGCCCAGGAGCGTGTCGTACAGGCCGATTTCGCGCCAGATCGAGAACATCGGGGCCGCGATGGCGATGGCCGGGAAGGTGGTGACCGAGAGGATGAGGGTCAGGATCATTGCTTTGCGCCGCATCTTCAGCCTGGCCAGCGCGTAGGCGGCGAAGGAAGCGAACACCAGCGCCACCGTGGTGGTGACGACGGCGATGATCACCGAGTTGCGCAGGGCAAGGAGGAACTCGGGGTTCTGGAACACCGCCAGGTAGTTCTCGAACGTGGGCTGGCTCGGGAACAGCTCCCCCTTGGACAGGCTCACGCCCTGCTTGAGGGACGTGTTGACCAGCCAGTAGAACGGTATGAGCGAGAAACCCATAACGGCGAACACGAAGACCCACACGACCGGGTGCAGCTTCGCCTCGCCGCGGAGCCTGCGCCTGGGTGACCGGCGCTTCGGTGCCCTACCGGGGGCGGCGGGTGCCGCCGTCGTGCGCTGTGCAGTCAGGGTGCTCATTGTTCCTCCTTGGCGACTTCACGGATGTTGCCCCCGGCGAAGCGGATGTAGACCACCGAAACGGCCATGACGGTAAGGAAGGTCAGGATGGACAGCGCCGATCCTTCGCCCACCAGGCGGTTTTCGCGCAGCTGGGTGTAGGCCAGCATTGACATGGACTCGGTGCCGTTGGCGCCGCGGGTGAGCACAAACGGCAGGTCGAAGACGCGCAGGGCATCCATGGTGCGGAAAATCGCCGCGAGTACAATCGCGGGACGCAACAGCGGCAGTGTGATGTTGACGAAGGCCTGCCACTTGCTGGCACCGTCGAGTTCCGCCGCCTCGTAGGTCTCGGCCGAAATGACCTGCAGGCCGGCCAGGATGATGAGGGCCGCGAATGGCGTCGTCTTCCAGACGTCGGCCAGGACAATCACGGCCATCGCGTAGCCGTGCTCACCGAGCCAGACGACGTCGCCGCCCGGCAGGCCCAGCGTCGAGAGGACGTTGGTGACCAGGCCCAGGTTGGGCGCGAACATCGTTTCCCAAGTGATGGCGCTGACCACGGTCACCACCGCGTAGGGCAGCAGGACCACGGTGCGCAGGAGTGCGCGGCCCTTGAAGGCGAGGTTGAGCAGCAGCGCCATCGCAGTGCCGAGCACCAGCTCCAGCGAAACCGAAAGTCCCGCGAAGAGGAACGTCTGGCCGAAAGCGGCCCACCAGTGCGGCCCGCTGAGCGCCGTGATGTAGTTTTCCAAACCGACGAAGCGGGACAGCCCGGCGGTGCGGACGCTGTACTGGTTCAGTGACAGCCAGAGCGCGTAGCCGATGGGGACCGCTGCCACCAGGGCCATGAGGACCAGGGACGGTGCGGTCATCCGGAACGCAACGCGCCGCTCCGCCCGGTCGCGGCCGTTCCCGCCGCGGCTCTTCACCTCGCGGCCGTTCAACCCGTGACTGTTCACCCCGCGGCCGGGGGATAGGGATTTGAGTGCCATGATCAGAAGCTCGCCTTTGCGGTCTTGATCTCTTCGGCCATGCTCTTCACGGCGTCCTCGGTGGAGGCGGCGCCGGAGAGGACTGCGTAGACGTTTTTGTAGATCGCCTGCGAGATCTGCGGGTAGACGGGGGAGATCGGGCGGGGCTTGGCGCCCTTGACGGAGGCGAGCAGTTCGGTGGCGAACGGCATCTTCGCCAGGACAGCGGCGTCGGAGTAGGCGGCTTCATTGACAGGGGCCTGCGAGAAGTCCATGGCCACGTGCTTCTGCCAGTCCGGGGTGGTGGCGAAGTCGATGAAGGACACTGCCCCTGCCTGGTTGGTCGAGTGGGCCGAGATGGCCAGGTTCCAGCCGCCCAGGACGCCCGAGGCCTTGCCGCCCTCCCAGGCCGGAAGCGGAGCCACGCCGAAGCTGCCTGCCAGCGGGGTGGCGTTGAGCAGGCGGAATACGTGCGGCCAGTTGCGCTGGTACCCGTAGTTGCCGGACTCGTAGGCCAGCCGGGCCGGGTCCTCGTTGTAGGTCAGCACCGCACGTTCCGCGGAGCCGTCCTTGAGGCCTTGGCTCATGAAGTCGAGCACCTCACGGGTCTCCGGTGAATCGATCTTGACCTCGCCTTTGCTGTCCAGCACCTCTCCGCCGGCGCTGTAGAGCATCTCCAGGAAGTTGACCGTGAGGCCCTCGTACTGCTTGCCCTGGTAGACGAAGCTGTTGCCGGGGGCCGCGGCTGCCTCAGCGTAGAGCTGCTGCCAGGTCTCCGGCTTGGCCACCTTGTCCTTCTGGTAGTACACGAGTCCCGCGTTGGTGAAGAACGGGGAAGCCCAGTACTTGTCCTCGTACTTGGCGGTCTCCACGGTGGAGGGGATGAGCCGGTCCTTGTTGGCCTCGACGAGCTTGGTCTGGTCCAGCAGCCAGCCCTGGGAGGCGAACTCGGACGTCCAGATGACGTCCGTGAGGAAGATATCGCATTCGGTGGACTTGCCTTCGAGCCGCTGCACGGCCTGCGTGCGGGCCTCGTCTGTAGTTGCTCCGATTTCGGTGTACTTGGCCGTGACCTTGCCGTTCGCCGTGGTGAAGGCCTCCGCCGTGCCTTTGTAGATCCCAGAGGCGTCCTTGCCGCCGCAGATGTTGATGCTGCCGGTGGCGCCAGCGGCCGACGCCGGATCGGCAGCTGACGCGTTTTCCGCACCAGGGGTGGCGGCGCCGCCGCCGCACCCGCTCAGCAGCAGTCCCGCAGCCATGGCCGCAGCGGCGACGGCAACGGTGCGCGGACGCCGCCGGGAACTGCAGTGCAGGGCGGTGGTGCGTGCCACAGCCTGGGATGGTGTGGTGTCCTCCTGGAGCGGAGAAGAAGGTCGAATCAAGTCCACGAGTGGCTCCTTTGCCTGGCCGGCTTCTTTTCGAATTCTACTTTTGGAATCGATTCCAAATTGGAGCCAAAGCGCCCCGTCGGAAAGCTTGGAATCGATTCCAAAGAAGTGTGACAGGCGCCACGTGAGGCTGTCAACCCCTGCTTAGTTCTTCGTCGAGTCCCGAATTACGAGCTCATGCGGGAGGAAAGTCCGGCCGCGGCGGTGAACCCCCGGCACTGTCATCCTCGCCAGGAGCTCTTCGAAAGCCAGACGGCCCATGTCATAAGCCGGCTGTCTGATCGTGGTCAGCTCCGGGACGCACATTTCCGCCTGCACTGAGTCATCAAAACCTGCCACGGCGATGTCGTCCGGCACGCGGAGCCCGGCGTCGGTGATTTCACGGACGCATCCGGCGGCGACGGTATCGCTGCCGCAGAACACGGCGTCGGGAAGGGGGTCTGCCTTCAGCAGCTTCCTGGTGAGGCGGCGCCCGGTGTGGAAGTC
The DNA here is from genome assembly GCF_036675385.1 of Pseudarthrobacter sp. Classification (NCBI taxonomy): domain Bacteria; kingdom Bacillati; phylum Actinomycetota; class Actinomycetes; order Micrococcales; family Micrococcaceae; genus Pseudarthrobacter; species Pseudarthrobacter sp. The sequence goes on from NZ_JAKFFD010000208.1 coordinate 7,321, forward strand.
GAACTCACCTTCCACGAACAGCGTCTGGTCCGGGGATATACCCGCTTCGGCAGCCGCCTGGCGGAAGCCTTCCTCGCGCAGCCGGCCGGAGCGGGCGGCTCTGTTGCCGATCATCGCCAAGCGGCGGCCGCCCGTGTCAATGAGGTGCGTGGTGATGTCGAAGGCGGCCTGCCGGTCGTCGATGGATACGCCGAACGCAGCCTCGGAGTCGGCGATCTCGCAGACCTGGACAACGCTTAGCTGCTCGGCCATTTCGTCGACATCTTCGTCCGGCATCGTCGGCGAAAACATGATCAGCCCGTCCACGGATCCGTTGCGGAGCATGTCCACCAGCTGCTGTTCCCGTTCCGGGTCCCCGGCGGTCGGGGCGATGAGGCTGACATAGCCCGACGAGGCCGCGGCGTCGCCGACACCCCGGAAGGCTTCGCTGATGATGGGCGAGTTCAGGTTCTTGGCGAGGGCCAGAATGCGCATGGTCCGGTCCCGGCGCAGGTCGCGGGCAGAGGCGAGGGGGCGGTAATTGAGCTGCCGGATGGCCGCGGTGACCTTTTCCTTGCTCGACTCGCTGACGGCCGGACTCTTGTTCAAGACGCGGGACACGGTCCCTACGGACACCCCTGCTGTCTTGGCGACGTCCTGGACTGTCGCTCGCGCCATTCGGTTGTCCTTCCGCGACCAGTGCTGCTGGTCCTTGCCGCCATGCCCGTGCCGTGCCGTGCTGCGGCCGGTTTTTCCTCAGCATAGCCGCCCGCAGGCCCGGGTCGTGATCCACAGGGACGCCCCCGGCCGGAATGAATCCGGCCGGGGGCGCCGCTTCCAGCTGGGGCTACTTCCCGGCCGCGAAGTAGCTCACGCACTCGCCTTGGTTGCCGAAGTGCGGTGACGGGCTGGTCTTCCAGCCGCCGTTCCTGCACGCATCCTTGCCCGTGGAGAAGTCCAGGCGGTACGCCTTCACGGTGCCGTCCGGCGCTGTCACGGTGACTACCGCCGTCGGGTTTTCGGCCGTTGCCTGCTGGACCGTCACCTTGGCGTTCGTGTCCAGGGGATAGCCGACGACGGCGGGTGTCGCCGACGTCGTCAGCACCTGATAGCCGGTGGTTGCGGCTGCGAAACCCACCACAGATGCCTGGTCCACCAGGAGCCGGCCGAGATCAGCAATGCCTGCTTCGCCCACGCGGGAGCCGGCGATGGCCACCTCGGCAACCTTCGTGAAGGAGCCCGTGGTGACGAACGAAACCCGGATACCGCGCGTGGTGACCGGATCAAACCGGACGGTGACCGGCGCCGCCGTCGTCAGGCCCGTGATGGTTCCCGCCGACGTGTCCTGCCAGGCGCCCGAGGCATCCTGGAACTGGATCTTGAGGCTCTGGGCTGCCTTCTCGGCGGACGTCACGGTTACGGAGTCCACCGTGTAGTTGCGGCTGAAGGCGTAGCTCAGGCTGTCGCCGTTGCGTCCGCCGCTGACCCAGTTGGACCAGCGGGTGGCCGTGTTGGCATCGCAGGTGTTTTTCGGGATGTAGGAGCCTTCGGTGTAGCTCGCTGTCACCGCGGTGGTGGGATCGTCCTTGCAGATGTTGCTGCTCGGAACGCGGTCCACCACCAGGACAGTCAGGACCGCGTCCAGTTGTCCGTCCGTGCCGGCGGCCTTGCCCGGCACTGTGACGGTTCCGGCGGCTTGCAGTGCGCCGGCATCAAGGGCGGTCCAGTCCCAGGCCACAGCGAGCGGGTTGCGGGCAGGACCGGCACCGATCTGCCCGGGGACGGTAGCGGGAGCTAGGGCCTGGACGTCAGCCAAAGTGGCGCCCGTACCAACCGTGACGGACACCGGATCCGTGGCGACATAGCTGCCCACAGTGACGGTGAGTTCGGCGTCGTCGAAGGTCTGGCCGTAGGGATCCACGCCGGAGCCATGAATCGTTACGGTGCCTTCCTGCTGCCACACCGCCGGGTCCACCGCGTCCCACGTGACGGCCAGCGGCCGGCCGGGGCCGGCCTCATACAGCGGAGTCATGGTGCTGGGGAGGACAGGTGCGACGCCCGTGGGTGTGCTGAGCTCGGTCCGTTCGGTTCCGAGGAGCACCAGGTCCGCCAGGTCGGTGAAGGCCCAGGCCTGATGCGGATTCGAGGTGGCAGTGGCCGTGGTTCCGGTTGACGACGCCAGCGTGATGCCTGTCCCTGCCGCCGTCTGGTTGCCGGAAACCTGCAGCGCGATCGCCGCGGCTGCATTGACCAGGGACCATTGCTTGCCATTTTCCGTGGTCACGATCCACTGTGCGGACGGCGTGGCTTTGGCCTGCTCGAGGCTTATGGTGGCCAGCGACGCGGCTCCCGACTGGCTGGCGTTCAGCACACCGCCGTTGCCTGTGAGCACTCGGCCGTCCTTGTTCGTCAGGACCCAGCGGCGGTCGTTGGCGAACTCGTCGTCACCGCTCACGGCGTTGAACGTCCACAGCTGCGGGCCGACGCCGACAGCGTCCGTGCCCAGCTCCTCGATCGAAGCGCCTCCGTTCGCACGCGCCGTCAGGTACTTGCGGCTGGCCTCGCCGGTGAGGTGGTAGCTGTGCCCGTCCAGAACTGGCGCGGCGTCCTCCGCAACCCCGCTGACGCCGTCGACGACGAACGTCACCACGGATGCGGCAGGAACCTCCAGCGTTGCGGACTTGGCCGCCGTGTTGACGGCGACCGGGGCACCCTTGACGAGCGCGTTGCGCTCGATGTCGTCCAACGGGGACTTGGTGGTGACGACAGGCGTGACGGTGGCGCCGGGAGCGATGCTGCCGAAGCGGCTGAGGTCCAGGGTGACCTTTTCCGCCGTCGGCGTGTCATTGAAGTGCACCAGCGTGGCGCCGTTGCCGTCCGCGCGCAGGGCGCTGGCGGTCTTGGTGTTGTCGTTCTGGATCAGGAAGTCGCCGGGGCGGATGTAGTGCGTGAAGTTCCGGGTGGTGTTGTACTTCTGGTTGGTCAGCACCTTGCACTTGGCTTGATCCTGGGACGCGCCGTCGTTGAGCCGACGGTTGGAGAAGCCCTCGCGGCCCTCGTAGTTGCAGTCGAAGTCGATGTAGATGGAACCCCAGCCCTTGTCGCCTTTTTCCTGCTTGTAGGTGTCCTCCACAGGCTGCCAGAAGACCCAGGCATCCGGCTCGAGTTCGCGCAGATCGTTGACCATGCGGCCGGCGATGCCCAGGCCGTTGGTGATGTTGGAGCGGTCCCATCCGCTCGTGGAGTCACCCAGCACAGGGTTGCCGGGCCAGAAGCCGCCCACCTCGCTCATCCACAGGGGCTTGTCAGTGGAGCTGGCCAGGTCGCGGACGCGGCGGCGGTCGTTGGTGCCGTACGTGTGGACATTCAGCTGGGCGACGGCGTCCTTGGCTTCCTGGCTGTAGCCGTTCCAGTTGGTCATGAACTTCGTGGGATCGGTCTCGTCCATCGCGGAGATGACGACGTCCGTGGTGGTGCTGTCTTCGGCCAGTTCGGCGGCCAGCAGCTTGGTGACGCGGTCCTGGGCGGCCGGGTAGATCAGCGCGCCCTCCTGTTTTTGGGTATAGGTGGTGGGCGGCTTTCCGGTGGCGGCGTTGATGTCCGTGCCCCAGTAGCCGGAGTTTGGCTCGTTGAACGGATCAATGGTGTCCACCGTGATGCCGCTGCCCTGCTCCAGGAGTTCGACGGCGTGCTTCATGTACGCGGCGAACTTGGCTTCCGCCTGGGGCAGCAGATTCTCGCCCTTGTTCGAGTTGACCTGGCCGGACACGTAGCCGCTCTTGGTCATGAACCACGGCGGGGAGTTGCTGAACGCCTCCCAGTGGGTGATCTGCTGCTCAGCCGCGAGCTGTTCCACCCACCAGCGCTGGTTCTGGTCGGAGTCGGGATTGTAGGACGCGGGATCGTCCGGGTTCCACTGGTTCAGGAAGGCCAGCTTGTTCGCCTGGGCCGGGTCCACGGAGCCGTCGGGCCTGTAAAGGTTCGACGCCGCACCGCCCGCCGCGGGCTCCGTGACCGGCTTCCACCACCCCTCCACAGCACTGCCGTCGTTGAGGTAATTGGCGACGTCCGAGGCATTCCCGCCGCCCACGTTGTAGCGGGCGATGTTGAGGTTGAGGCCGTCTTTGCCGAACACCTTCTGGTAGAGCTCCTCCCGGAGCTCGGGGGAGTAGCCCGCCGTCGCGTTGGCAAACCAGACCAGGCTGGTGCCCCAGCCTTCGAACGCCTCGCCGCGGCTGGCAGGATTCGGGGTGATGGTCACCGGGGTTGGCTCGTCTGCGGCGGTTGCAGGGAGTGTCGCCGGCGCCAGCGCCAGCCCTGCCAGGGCCGTGACGGCCGCTGCCAGTACAGCCACCGGCCTTCGGATTCTTCGTGCGGAAAACGTCATTGTTGTACCTCGGGGTCTCGGGGTGCTGCGCTGATCCGGCCGATGTGCGGGTCCGATGCTTAGCGGATCGGGGAAGCCGGGCACAGCGAGACTATGTTCGAGCCGTGTGTGCTTCAAGGGATACGAACACGCTCGTTCGAGGTCGGTCAGAGGTGTTCATCTGCGCCATGCAGTAGCGGCGGCGTGAGTCAGCTGCGTTCAGCGCACCTCGAGGATGAGCGCCAGCAGCCGTGCGGCGGCGGGACGGGCAGCGTGTTCCTCGTTCCACTGGGCCCTGGCCACAGCCTTGCTGACGGCCTGCGTGGTGATGCCGAGTTCCTGGGCCACCGCTTTCTGCTGTCCGCGGACGCCGGGGGTCATGAGGTCCAGGACGCGCCATTCTGCCCCGGATCTGTCCCGCACAATATGGCCCAAAAGCCGCAGCACGGACTCAGCTTCGTAGGCGATGTCCGC
>NZ_JAKFFD010000005.1:0-12033 GCF_036675385.1 Pseudarthrobacter sp.
GCCGCTGCACCATAGAAACACAACCCCGGAATCCTGATGCCCGAGACCCTTTCAGCCCATCCGTCCATGGCCGCCCGGCCCTCCACGCCGCGCCAGCGGCTGCGCTACACGCGCGTCCTTGAGTCTGCCGCAGGGTTTGCCCGCAAAGGGCTGGATTCCGTGGACCTCGCGGAAATTTCGGAAAAGTCCGGCGTGCCGTTGGGCACCGTCTACCGCTATTTCCCCACGGCCAACCACCTGATGCTGTCCCTCTACCGCCAGCAGCTGGACGAGCTTCAGGGCAGGGCCCGCACGTCGGCGGCCAGCTTCGGTGGCCGCGCCCTCACCGGCGTGGTGATGGAGATCTTCCATATGCGGGTGATGCAGCCGGCCGTCGAACAGTGCCTGAGCCGCTGCGTGTACCTCAAGGACAAGGACACCACGGCACTCCTGCGCGAAATCGATGCCCTGAGCGAAACGGCTGTAGCCACCGCCTCCGACGACGCCGTAGCGGCCCGGGTGCTCCTGCTGACCGTCACTGGTCTGGTCCAGTCCGTCCGCAACCGCCGGCTTTCGCTCTTTGAGGCCGAAGAGGACCTCAAAAAGGCCTGCACCCTGCTTGCTCCGGTGGCTGCCGGGGCCCGTGCTGCCCACCGATCGGCGTAACTGGTCTAGACCAGTAAGCCAATAAATACGTCTTTATGCCGTGACGTGGCTCACAAAATGGCCTGATTAAACGATTTGGCACGCTCCTGGAGGGTCGAGTGCACTTTTTCGGCCGTCCGCGCTGATTATTATGGCAGGACCGGAGTGGCTGGCAACCCGCATCTGCAAGGGCTTCACCCCGGGCCCGCCACCTCTGGGCCCAAGAAGCAACGAATTCCACCTTGAGCCTCCCTGTGCTTGAGCCATTCTGCGCCGTGCGCCCACGGCTAGCCCCAGGAGACAACGACGTGTCCATTGACGTAATCGCACCTACAGACAATTCAGCAGCCACCGCCCTGACAGAGGCCGAGATCTTCGATGCCCACCAGGGCGGCAAGCTCTCGGTCACCAGCACGGTCCCGCTGTCCAACAAGCGCGACCTGTCCATCGCCTACACCCCCGGTGTGGCCGAGGTCAGCCGCGCCATCCACAACAACCCGGAACTCGCCAAGACCCTCACCTGGGCGCAGCGCCTGGTGGTTGTGGTCAGCGACGGCACCGCGGTGCTGGGCCTGGGCAACATCGGGGCCGCCGCCTCCCTGCCCGTGATGGAGGGCAAGTCTGCCCTGTTCAAGACCTTCGGCGAGCTGGATTCCATTCCGCTGGTCCTGAACACCACGGACGTTGATGAGATCGTGGAAACCCTGGTCCGCCTCCGCCCCAGCTTCGGCGCGGTCAACCTTGAGGACATCTCGGCCCCCCGGTGCTTCGAGCTGGAGGAGAAGCTGATCGAGGCGCTGGACTGCCCGGTCATGCACGATGACCAGCACGGCACCGCGGTGGTGGCCCTCGCCGCCCTGACGAACGCCGCCAAGGTCACCGGCCGCGAACTCGCTGACCTCCGCGTGGTGGTTTCGGGCGCCGGAGCCGCAGGCATCGCCGTCGCCGAAATCCTGCTCGCCGCCGGCATCACGGATGTAGTCCTGCTCGACTCCAAGGGCGTCATCAACCGGGAGCGGGCGGACATCGCCGCCGACCCGCAGAGCAAGAAGTCCCAGATGGCGCAGCGCAGCAACCCGCGCAGTGTCACGGGCGGCCCCGGCGAAGCGCTGCTCGGCGCCGACGTGTTCATCGGGGTTTCCTCCTCGAAGCTGGACGAGGCGCACCTGAAGCTGATGAACGCCGATTCCATCGTGTTCGCCCTCTCCAACCCGGACCCCGAAGTCCTGCCCGAGGTGGCCGCCAAGTACGCTGCCGTGGTGGCAACCGGCCGCAGCGACTTCCCCAACCAGATCAACAACGTCCTGGCCTTCCCCGGAATCTTCCGCGGCGCGCTGGACGCCGGCGCCCGCCGGATCACGCCCGCCATGAAACTCGCCGCGGCCCGCGCCATTGCTGAACTCGCGGAAGCTGACCTTTCGGTGGACTACATCGTGCCCAGCCCGCTGGATCCGCGCGTTGCCCCGGCAGTGACGGCCGCCGTAGCCGCCGCAGTGGAAGCCGAGTAACCTCCGCCGCCACACACTGCCACAACGCCCGACGGCGGTGCCTCCCCGCGCAGGGGACGCACCGCCGTCGGGCGTTAAGCGGCGAAGCTGACCGCCGTGCCGCCCTAAACTGGGGCTCATGAACTCCGAAACCGTGGTGAGCATCCTGTGCGGCCTGGCGATCCTGGTGGGCGTGGCCGGCACCATCATCCCGGTCCTGCCCGGCAGCTTCCTGATCGGGCTCAGCCTGCTGGCGTGGGCCATCTGGGGCGGTGCCGGGGCCACGGGCTGGGTGGTCTTCGCGGTGGGAATGGTGTTTGTGCTGGCCGGCATGGCTGCCAGCGCCGTGCTAACCGGACGAAAGCTCAGGGAGCACAGCATTCCCAACCGCAGTGTGGTGATTGGCCTGGCAGCCGGTGTGGCCGGCATGTTCGTCATCCCGGTGGTGGGGCTTTTTGTGGGTTTCGCTGTGGGACTGCTGCTCAGCGAGTTCCTACGCACCCGGAACTTCGGCACCGCAACCACCACCAGCTGGGCCGCCCTGAAGGCCACCGGGCTGGGCATGCTGGCCGAGTTCGGGCTCGCGTGCCTGGCGGCCAGCACCTGGGTGATCGGGCTCTGGGTCGCGGCGGCCACGTAGGTGTGCCACGTAGGCTGCGCACGGAGGTCTGCCACGTAGCATGGAGAGATGACCGCGGGGGATGCCAGAGGACCGATCTACCGGGACACTCGTGACCTGACGCCGTTCGGGAACGCCCACCTGCAGACCCCTGTCCGGGAACTCGCCGGCAGTGTGGGCGGGCTGATCCACGGTGTGCTGGGCGGCCGCGACGCCGCGCTGATTGCCGTGGACGGCGAGGTTCCCAGGCTCAAGCGGATGCCGGGCAAGGCGCCCAAAGCCGTGCACGATGCCATCTTCACCAGCAGGGAACCGGAGCGGCTCATCGCCGTGGGCCGCATGTATCCGGGCTGGGCGGGGCTCTGCTCCGTCATGGCCGGCCTCCTCGCGTACCAGCACGGCGGCTACCTGCGCGCATCCGAACTCCTCCAGCGCGGACTGTCTATCAGGAACGACGACGACGCCAACCAGTATGCGGCCACCTATCTCACGCGCGTGGTCACCCGGGTGGAGGTTGCCGAGCGCATCGAAGTCCCCGTGCTGTTCAGCCAGGAAGCGGTCTTCCTGGCCCTGTCGCACTCCCTGCGGGAGACGGGCCAGCTGGAAGCCGCGCTGCAGACGGTGGCCGGGCTGCCGCCGTCGTTGCCCTCAGCCTTGGCCCGCTGCGCACTGGCGTTCGCGCTGGGACGCGACAAGGAAGTGGTGATCTGGACCGAGGGGCTGCTGAACTCCGACGACCTCTCGGCGGCCCTGCTGCTGCTCCGCGGGCGCGCGCTCCGGCGGCTCGGCGCCCACGCAAAGGCGCACGAAGCCCTGAAGGAGGTGCTCCGCCGTCGGAAAACAGACGTGGTGCTCCGCAACGACGCCCTCACCGACCGTGCCCTGCTGGTGCTCGACAACGGCCGCAAATCCCTCAACCCGCGGGACTGGCTCCGCGGCCGGCCGGCGGAGCTTGAGACGTTCGAAGTCATCCGCAAGGACATTGATGAGCGCCGGCTGTGGGAGCAGGAGTGGGAAAACCTGGACGGGAAATAGGCTTCGGGCGAGTTCCTGGGGACTTGCCTTGTGGACCAAGCCGCCCCGGAGTACAACGGAGGCATGAGCGACGCAGTGCGGTCCTGGATGGAAAAGTACATCGCGGCGTGGACTTCCAACGACCCGGAGGACATCAGGGCGCTGTTCACCGAGGAAGCCGTCTACGCCACCCGGCCGCATGATCCCGATGCCTGGCGGGGCCGCGAGCAGATCGTGGACCGCTGGCTGGAGGCGCGGGACGACCCCGGGAACTGGACCTTTGACTGGACGCTGTTGGGGGCGGATAGCGGGCTGGCCTTTGTGCAGGGTTTCACGGACTACCTTGGTGATGGTCCCAGCTACGACAACCTGTGGGTCATCCGCCTTGAACCGGACGGACGGGCGTCGGAGTTCACGGAATGGTTTATGGAGCGCAAGGCCTAGGCTTGCTGCGTGAGCCCTGCAACCAGCGGAACCAGCTGCTCTGAGAGGAGCACCACGCCGAGGGCAACCATGATGATGCCGCTGGCCAGGGTGACTGTCCGCGCGGCGCCAGGCCGGGACTGCAGGAGCTTGCGGGCCAGCAGCGCCACACAGGTGTAAACGGTCCCGGCCAACAGGACAAACGTCAGGCCCAGCAGGCCGGACTGGACGGGGACCGGGAGGGAGGCCTCCGGGCTGACGAACTGCGGCACCAGCGCCACATAGAACAGCAGCCCCTTGGGATTGATGCCGCTGGTGCCCATGCCCTGAAGGAACGTGCGGAGCTGGTTGGCGGGCTTCCCGACGGCGTCTGCCGCACTGAAGGAGGCCCCGCGCCAGGAGCGGAGGGTGCTGATGCCCAGCCACAGCAGGTAGCCCGCGCCCGCCACCGTAAGCCAGCCCAGGACGCCCGGCAGGCCGGACAGTAGGGCCGCGAGGCCTGCCACCATCAGCAGCGTATGCATGACGTAGCCGCCGCACAGTCCCGCCACGGCCGGGACGAAGCTGCGCTGCCGCAGTCCGGCCGTGATGGAGTACGCCCAGTCCACGCCGGGGGTGCAGGCGAGGGCTACAGCCACCAGCACAAAGGCGAAAAACAGCTGGGGATTCATGACGGGCTCCTGTCCGATGGGTACAGGACAAACCTTATGAAGTTTCAGGCCATAAGTGCTTACCCTTTTCGCCCAGGTTGAGTCCGAATTGGTAAGATATTTGCGTGATTGACCACATTGACAGAAACATTTTGCGCCACCTCAAAGAAGATGGCCGGATGACCGCCACAGCACTTGCCGCGAAGGTCGGGCTCACGGTGGCGCCATGCCACCGGAGGCTCCGGGATCTGGAGGCATCGGGCGTGATCCGCGGCTACAAGGCGGACATCGATCCGGCCGCCGTCGGGCTGGGTTTCGAGGCCATCGTGTTTGTCACTTTGCGACAGGTGGACCGCTCCACCATGGAGATCTTCGAGAACCGGGTGGCGGACAACCCCAACATTGTGGAGGCCCAGCGGCTGTTCGGCTCCCCGGACTACCTGCTGAAGGTCATCGCCGAGGACCTGCCGGGTTACCAGCGCTTCTACGACGCCGAACTCACGTCACTGCCCGGGGTTGAGCGGCTGACGTCCACGCTGGTGATGAAGAACATCAAATCCAATGCGGGCCCGCCGCTGTAGCGCTTGGGCGTTGTTCTGCGTTGCGTCCTTGCGTTGCGTCCATCTTGCGTTGCCTCAGTCCGTTGGGCGGACGTGGACGATGATCACCTGGGTGTCCTTGCCGCCGTCGTACCGGAGGTCGTAGTTCACGTCCAATCCCGTGGAGGTGCCGGACGTGATGGAGAAATCGGTCTTTCGTTCCGGGTCCCGCTGGGCACCGGCGATCCAGCGTTCGGCGGAGTCGGCGTCGATCCCGTACCGCGCCACACCGTCCCGGATGAGCTCAAAATACTCGTCAGGAGAGCCAGCGGTGAGGAAGTAGGTGACCTCGCTGAAGTCCGGCCGCTTGTCCGTGGTGTTCAAGCGGATGCGGTCCGTTTCCCCACTGATCTCGCCGCTCGGAGCAACGATGGTGAGCTTGATCTTGCCCGAGTCCCTGGTGTTGATCTCGGGCCCGTAGCTGTCTTCCGTGACCCGGACAGCAGCCTTTTCCAGCTTTCCCGAACTCATGTCCAGCCGCGCGGACTTGGAGTCGCGGATCTGGTCCACGCCGGCTGCGTCGAGGGTGGAAAATTCCGAGGTGCTCATGGTGCTCCCTTGAGAGGTCGGTTCGTTCGTGGTGCCACTGATCTGGCAGCCCGTCAGGGCGAGGCACGCGGAAAGGGCTAGGAATACGACGGCGGGCCGCCGGCTCTGGCGCCGAGGTGCGGTTGGGCATGTGGTCTTCACTGGTGGACCTCCGCGCCGAAGCCATCCACAAAGCGGTCCATGATGCCGGGGATGTTGTTGGTGGGGCGGTGCTGCTCCACCCGGTCGTTGAAGTCCGAGCCGATGATCTGCTCTGCCCGTCCCGGATCCGTCGCCAGGAGGTCCTGGTAGGCCGGGAGGGTGTCCTGCCGGATGAGCTCCCACCGCTGGTCCGCGAGGGAGATGTTCCCGTCGGGGAAACCGGTGGTGAAATCCGTGCGGAACTGGGTGGGGTTGTCCCAGTTGGTGAAGGGCACGCTTTCCGGGCCGGGGCTTTCCACGCTGAAGGTGTAGGGAAAGACTTCCGGGTAGCTCTTTGCGCCCGGGATGGATGGCTCGCCGGCCAGCGTGACCAGGTACGTTACGGCTTCTCCGCCAGGGTGGTTCCGCATGTCGTCGTAATCGTCCGCGATGATCTCGTTCTGCTCGCGGTACAGCAGGGCGGTGTTGCCCTCCTGGATCAGGTCCGGGTCACCGGAATCGATCTTGGCCCATTCCTCGGCGGTACCGGTATCGATGGCGCCCGAGTCCCGCAATCTGTTGATTTCCTCGATGCCGCCGTTCATGTAGGCCTCGTGCTGGCGGGCCTGGTCCAGGAAGATCTCCTTGTTCATGTCCAACATGCTGGTCTCGTAATAGCGGATCTCCTGGTCGGTCATGCCGGCGAGCTGTTCGATCTGGTCAAGGTTGGGGAGCGGGATGTCCGAAGCCGGATTGTCCGCGATCTGCTGGGCGAGGTCCCGCAGCATGGCCATGTCCTTAAAACCGCCCGCGAAGGACGGGCCGATCATGTTGGCCATGCCGGCCCACTGCAGATCCGGGTTGGACAGGTACGCCTGGCCGTAGAAGTCGTAGACCTTCTTGATGGTCTCCCAGTTGTGTTCGGTGCCTTTGGAGGTGTCCCAGCTGGCGGGGTCGATGCCCATGTCCAGCATTGCCTGGTTGTTCCAGTAGTCGCTGAGGAAATCCGCGTATTCCTCGGAGCTTTTGTCGATCAGCCCGGAATCGGCGGCAGCATCCATGGCGGCCTTTGCAGCCTCGGGGTTTTCGAGCGCCCACTGCCTGAATTCCTCGCTGCCGAGGTAGTCCCGGCGTTCTTCGGGGGTCATGCCGTTCAGCCGGTCCGTCAGGTCCTGGGCAGCGCCGTTCCCGGAACCGCTGCCACCACTCCCGGAGCCACCGGCGGGGCCCCTGCTTCCGGAACCGGCCCCGTCGCTGGCCTTTTCCTGCTCGTCGGCGTTGGCGAGCACCGTCTTGGAGGCCGTCTCCAGCGCGGCCGTTGCGGACTTCAGCAGCAACATGAACGATGACGTCCAGTCGCTGCGGAAGCGCTCGCCGTCGTGCCCCTTCCAGGCGCCTGTACCGATAACGCTGCTCAGCTGCTGGCCGAGCAGGCTCAACCTGGTGGCGCCGCCTGCCAGGTCCTTGGCGAGCTGCCGCAACTGGGCAACGTCGCCGCCGTAAAAGTTTCCCGCCATGTTTCCCCCCGAATGGATTCCCGTGCCAGCCTAGCTGCGAGGCGTCCGCGAGGGCGATGGGGAGAGCTCCCCGTGGGGGTCGAGTGCGGGCCCGGAGAGACGGAACTCAGTCCCGCAGCAGTCCGGTGGTGCGGTACGGGATGACTTCCCGCAGGAACATGCTGGTGGACGTCCGGACAATGCCGGGGCAGAGTCTGATCTCCTCGGACACTCGGTAGAGGTCGTCCGGGCTGGTGGCCACAACGCGGATCAGCAGGTCGGTGTCGCCGGCAGGGGCATGGCATTCGAGGACCTCGGGGATTTCTCGCAGGGCCGCGATGGCTTCGTTGAGGTGGCTCTGGTCCAGTTCGGCGCTGACGGCCGCCGCTACACCCCGGCCCAGGGCGGAGGGGAGCACCCGGCTGCTGTTGGGGCGGAGAGCGCCCGACGCCGTCATCCGCTCCAGGCGCGACTGGACGGTCCCGCGCGCCAGGCCCAGCCGCTGGGCCAGCACCATGATGGGGACGCGCGGGTCCTCGTCCAGGGCATTAAGGATGCGCTTGTCCGTGGCGTCCAATTGCTGCAATCTGATCAGTTCCTGTCGGAGTTTGTGGTCCATATTGGTCAGACTGACCAACAAAATGCTTGCTGGTTGTGCCAACTGTATGGCGTCTGCTCAAATTGTGGCAACAAGGGCTGAGGCTACCGCCGAATCCCGCAGGCTATAGGAACCCGGCACACCACCCGGCAACTGGACACCGCCTCCCGCAAGGAGGACGCCGCTGATTGACACTTGTTCACACCACGGTCATTCTGCACACACGGCAAGAGCCCCTGAGCCACCGACGTCGGATCCCCGAAGTCATCGGTAGCTGAGGGGCTCTTGTGCTGCCCCGGGCTAGGGTTGGTCCATGACCCCAGCCGGCCGCTTTGCCCCCAGCCCTTCCGGCGAACTGCATGTAGGAAACCTCCGCACCGCGATGCTCGCCTGGCTGTTCGCCCGGTCCTCCGGCCGCGACTTCCTGCTGCGCGTCGAGGACCTTGACCGGGCACGGGCCGGCGCGGAGGCGGAGCAGCTCCGCGATCTGGAGGCCGTGGGCCTGACGTGGGACGGCGCCGTCGTGCGCCAGACGGACCGCGGCGCCGTCTACGCCGAAGCGATCGGGCGGCTGGCTGCCGCAGGCCTTACCTACGAATGCTTCTGCACGCGCCGCGAAATCCAGGAGGCGCCGTCCGCGCCGCACGCGCCGCAGGGCGCGTATCCGGGCACCTGCCGGGACCTCGATCCTGCCGAGCTGGAGTTCAAACGCTCCACCCGGCCTGCGGCCATCCGGCTCCGCGCCGAAGTAACGGAGTACAGCGTACGGGATGTGTTGCACGGTGATTTCACCGGCGTGGTGGACGATTTTGTCCTGCGCCGCAACGACGGCGTGACTGCCTACAACCTGGCCGTCGTGGTGGACGACGCCGCACAGGGGGTCGACCAGGTGGTGCGGGGCGATGACCTGCTGCCGTCCACGCCGAGGCAGGCATACCTTGCGTCACTGTTGAATATTCCTGTCCCGGAATATGCGCATGTACCGCTGGTGGTGAATTCCGACGGCGTCCGGCTGGCCAAGCGCGACGGCGCCGTGACGCTGGCCGATCTCGCCCGTACCGGCGTTTCCGCCGCTGACGTGCGGAACCTCATCCTGCAGTCCCTGCGGCTGCCGGCCGGGACGCTCGAAAACGCACTCGCGGACTTCCGCCCGGCGGACCTCCCGCGGGAACCGTGGGTCTGGACCGGCCCCTAGGCAGCGCGCGAACGGACGCTTGCGGCCCCGCCGACGCGACGTCACTTGCTGCCCTACGCGTAGGCTGGAGCTATGTCGGCACCCGAATTCACTGAAGCACAAATCCCTCAACCGCGATTCACTGTCGAGACGGCGCGAGTCCTGGCCGAGGTGGCCCACAACCGGCAGAAGGACAAGCTCAAGAGGCCCTACCGTGACCACGTGATTGCCGTGGGTGATGCCCTTGCAGATTTCGACGACGATATCCGGATTGCCGGTTACCTTCATGACATTGCCGAGGACACTCCCATCACGCGGCAGGCGCTGCTGGACATGGGCGTTTCCGAGCGGGCAGCGGACATCATTGAACGCGTCACCAACCGGCTGCACGATAATCCCGATGACTATCAGGCGGGGATGCACTTCATTGCCGAGGACCACGACGCGGCACTCGTGAAGATCGCGGACAACGCCCACAATTCCCTCCCCGAGCGGGTCAGGGCTCTGGCCGCGAAGTGGCCGGACAAGCCACCGGTCACCAAGTACCAGGATGCCCGCCCGGTGCTGTATGCCGCCGTCGACGTAGAGGAAGTCCGCAAGATCCTTGCACGGGTTAATCCCTGGCTGCTCGCGGAGTTGGACGACAGGCTCGACGACGAAGACGACACGGATTACGAGAACCTGACGTACGACGAGGCTCCAGCCGCGGAGCCGGCCCCGGTGGTCGAGCCTGTCGAGACCTTGGAAACGGCGGACAGCCGGCGGGACGGAGCCTCTTAGGCCCCTGCTTTCATCTGCTCCAGGGCTGCGTTCATCCGTTCGGTGCCGCGCTTCTCATCAATGACAATCGACACGCCCAGCGCCAGCACAACCACCAGCAGGCAGACCGGCACCGAGACCCCGGCGGCGGCAAGTCCCACGCTGCCCGCCAGCGCGACCACGACGCCAGCCGCCACGGCAAGGACCGTCCGGTCCACGCAGATCATGACGCTGAAGAGCCAGGTCAGGGAGAGTTTGAACAGCGCCACGGGTACCGCGATGCTGGCCACGGCCACGGCGGCGCTGATGTGGGCCTCATGGTCGACATAGTAGGCCGCCACGTGCAACCCCGCGCCAGTTGCGGCGATGGCCGCAAAGATGGGCATATGCCCGTAGCCGAAGAAGAATGAGCGGTGGCGCTGGAAATGTAGGGCCGGGCCGGCGGGCAGGATGAAGTAGATCCACCACATGCTGAACGCGAGGGCCGTTCCGCCGAATCCCACCAGCGCCGCGTCGACGCTCCAGCCATGGTGGGCCACAATGGCACGGAGGGTTTCGATCGCCCCGATCAGGCATTCGCCAAGGGCGATGATGGCGAGCAGCCCGTAGCGCTCGGCGATGTGGTGCGCATGCCACGGGGTCCGCATGCCGCGCTCCGCGGCGTAGGGTATGGCCATTTCCAGGATGAACAGGGGCGCAGCCACGAGGAACGTGGTCAGGATATCCGCCTCAATGATGAGCACCGCGATCCAGCCGAGCTGAACCACGCCAAGGTACGCCGCGTACCGCCGGCAGGTCTGCCGGCGTGCCGGATCCTGCCGTGCCGCGCGCAGCCACTGGAAGACCAGGGCCAGGCGCATGATCACGTAGCCGCCCACCATCACGGCGTTGTCCACGTGGTCGCCCTCCACGAGCGAGCGGAACATCGGCTCAATGCCCATTGCCAGGATCAGGACCCCGAGAAGCTGGACCATGGTGACCACGCGGAACACCCAGTCGTCGGTGTCATAGGCGCTGGCGAACCAGGTGAAGTTGATCCAGGCCCAGATCACGGCGAACATCGCGAAGGAGAATCCCAGCAGCCCGGCGCCGAAGTGGGCCTCCGCAATCTCGTGTGCGAACCGGCTGCCGGCCACACCGAAGGCAATGACAAAGGTCAGGTCGAAAAACAGTTCCAGCGGGGTGGCGGCCCGGTGCTTCTCATGCGGATCCCGGCCGCCCATGCGGGCCATGGCATGCCGGATGGGATTGTTGGACATGGCTCAAAGATTACCGCCAGGTCCGTGGCCGGCTCCAGCCCGGAGAGGGCTCCGGATCCTGGAGGGCTGACCCCAACTGGGCCCACGCTGGCGAGCGATCTTCAGCGAGCAGACTTCCGGACAGGGTGCTTGAGGGCGGGGTGCTTTCGGGCAGAGTGTCGTCAGATAGTGGACGGACAGGTTCTTGGTGGCCCGTCACTTCAAGGATCTCAGGTGGCCAGGTCGGTGGTTCCCAGTCGGGGTGTTCGCTGGCGTATTGCCGTCCGGTGGGTGATATCCAGCTTGGTGGTTCGTTCTTGGTGGTGGTGGTGGGTTTCCAGGCGCTGGTGTGTCTGAGTCGGTGGTGTTTGCGGCAGGGTTGGCCGAGATTCGATATGCCGGTGCTGCCTCCTTTGGCCCAGGCGAGGAGGTGGTCCGCTTCGTTGTCGAGGGAGTGGTTGCTGCAGCCCGGGAACGGACACTTCCCGTCCCGTAGGCGTAGCCATTGGCGTTGGGCTTTCGTCACGCGGTAGCTGGTTCTGCCGATTTCCAAGGGTGCTCCGTCGCGGGGGTCGATCAGGACGCGGTGGAAGGCTTCGGCGCCGTCGGCGATGAGCTGGCGGGCCATGGACGGCGGGATCGGCCCGTACCCATCCAACATGGCCGGCTCGTCCGTGAGGCCC
>NZ_JAKFFD010000229.1:0-45968 GCF_036675385.1 Pseudarthrobacter sp.
TCCCTGGCGGAACAGGCGGAGGACGCGGCAGCGATCCTGGCCGCCCTCGACGTACCGGGCGCCGCCGTCGTCGGCTCCTCCAGCGGCGGCTACGTCGCCCAGCAGCTGGCCATTTCCCATCCACAAAAGGTCGCGGCGCTGGTCTTCGTGGGCTGTCCGCTGAGCCTCCACGGGCGGGCCCCCTTCGCCGACGAGGTGGACCGCCTGACGGACCCCCTCGACGAGGCCTGGGTCCGGGATTCCCTGTCCTGGTTTCCCCTCCTGCACGACGTTCCGCAGTGGTTCCTCGAGGACCGCGTGCGCGACGGCCTCAGGATGCCGGCCCACGCCTGGAAAGCCATTCTGACCGGCCTGACCGAAGCAACCCCACCCACGGAAGCGGGAACCATCAACGTGCCCACGCTGATCCTGTGGGGCGGCCAGGACAACCTGCTGCCACGCGGCGACCAGGAAATCCTGGCCGCCAGGATCCCCGGTTCCATACTGAAGGTCTATCCCGACGTGGCGCACCTGGTGCTGTGGGAGTGCCCGGAACGGGTGGCGGAAGATACGACGGCGTTCCTCGCCTCCCTCGGGTCCTACACCCTGGGGACCTGGCGATAGGGTGGAGCCATTCCACGACGAAAGGTAGGGTGCTCACGGCGAGCTGTTCCCGAACCGGACGGCCAACGGACAGCTCGCCGGGGTTGCCGTCGTCCTCAGGAACCAGCCGCATCCTCGATCCGGCGTAGCAGCGATGCAAGTTGCGCCTGTTCCTTGACGCTAAGTGCTGCGACGATGACATGTTCGGTTTCGAGATGGTCAGGCAATGCCTTCTCGATGAGTCCCTTCCCGGCACCGGTGAGCGCAACGACTGTGCCGCGGCCGTCGTCAGGGTTTGCTTCGCGCTTGACGAACCCGCGGCTTTCCAGCTTGTTCAGCCTCTGCGCTACGGCGCTCGTAGAGATCATTGAGTCGCGCGCCAGTTCCGCCGGCGTGATTCGATACGGGGCGCCGCTGCGCAGCAGCGTGGCGAGCACGTCGAACGATGACGCATCCAGGCCATGCCGCGCGAAGGTGTCCGCCAAACGCGATTCCACGGCGGTTGCGGTGCGGCTCAACCGGCCAATGACGGCCATCGGCGAGACGTCGAGGCCCGGCTTCTCGGCGTGCCACTGTTCAAGGATGCGATCCACATTGTCTGCCATGGGCCAAGCCTAGGCAATTGCTAAGCACTTAGCTAGAATAGCTAAGTGCTTAGCAATCGTAGATTCCTCATCCTGACCACTGCCTTGGCGCCCGCTCTGTGGGGCACCACGTACCTTACGACCACAATGTTCCTGCCCGAAGATCGTCCGCTGCTGGCCGCTACGTTGCGCGCGCTCCCCGCGGGAGTGCTGCTCCTATTGGTTTGCCGCCAGTTGCCGCGCGGTGAGTGGTGGTGGAAGTCCTGGGTCCTCGGGATTCTCAACATCGGGGCGTTCTTTGCGCTGCTCTTCATCGCGGCGTACCGGCTTCCCGGCGGTGTGGCGGCGATCGTCGGCGGCATCCAGCCGCTCGTTGTCGCACTCCTGGCCAGCAGGGTCCTCCACGAACGGCTGACCCCGCGCATCGTCGTGGCCGGCGTGACAGCCGTGTTCGGCGTGGGCCTCATAACGCTTCAGGCTCAAGCCCGCCTGGATGCCATCGGAGTCCTCGCCGCAATCGGCGGAACCCTTTCCATGGCGTCCGGGATGGTGCTTTCCAAGAAGTGGGGGCAGCCCGCGGCCCCGCTAACCACCACGGCCTGGCAGCTCATCACGGGAGGCCTCACTCTCGCGGTCGTCATGCTCGCGGTCGAGGGGCTTCCCGTCATTCCGCTGACGCCGTCGAACCTTGTCGGCTATGCCTATCTTTCTGTCGTCGGCACCGCCTTCGCCTACGTCATGTGGTTCCGCGGCATCGCCGGGCTTCCCGCAAGCACCACAGCCTTCCTAGGGCTACTCAGTCCAGTCGCGGCCATCATCCTTGGGTGGGTGGTTGCCGGCGAAGACTTCACGTTGATGCAGACCGCAGGAATCCTCATGGTCCTCGGCTCCATCTCGGCCGCGATCGTCACCAAGAACGTGAAGCCTTCTGGTATCAACAAAGTGCCCGCCGACGAAAGAGGCTCTTTGCCAGTCGCCCCGCCTCCCTGACGAAGCCTTCGCTGCGTCGGAATCTTCTGGGGCCAATGCCGCACTCTTGGCTGGGGCGATTGCAATCGCGGCTGGGTCGGAGACGGGTTCGTCCCTAGTTGAAGGTCCAGGCGGGCGTCTCTGCCCTGCCCTGTCGTCGCCGCCGCAGCACCACGATCAGGGCACCGGCGCCGCCCAGCAACAGCGCCGCCGCCCCGGCGGCAATCGCAGGAAGCCCGGGCCCGGAGGCCCCGCCAGTGGCACCCCCAGCTGAAGAACCTCCGGCTGAAGCACCTCCGCCGGACCCCGGGGACTCGGCGCTGGCCTCCCCGCCGTCGGACGTTCCCGCACCAGGCGCGGGCGCACCGGCAGCGGGCGCACCTGCCGCGGCGATCACCGTCAGGGACCTGCCGCCCCTGTTCACCACGACCACGGAGCCGTCGGCCCGGACAGCCATGCGGCCGGGGTCCTCACCGGTGGGAATCGTCTCCGCCGCGGCCGTAGCCCCGGGCTGGATGACCGAGACCGTATTGTCCGCACTGTTCGTCACGTAGACCGTGCCGTCCGGAGCGGCCACCACCTCTTGTGGTGCACCGCCCACCGGGATCCGTCGCGCCACCGTGGTTCCGCCGGATTCGATGACCGCCACGTCATTCCTGAGGATGTTTGCCACATAGACGGTTCCGTCCGGCGCGGCGGCAATCCCGTGCGGATGGTCCTTCGCGCCCACGGTGATGGTGTGGGAGGGTCTCGGCGAACCGGCGGGCACCACGGTGACAGTGCCCTCGTACTCGTTGGTGGCGTACGCGGTCCCGTCCTTCGCCAGGGCCACCTCCACAGGGTAAGGCCCCGCCAGGATGGAGCGCTGGGTCCAGACAGCGCCGGGCGGCACCACCGACACGGTCCCTTCAGCCGGGTTCGTCGCGTAGAGCGATCCGTCCGGTCCGGCCGCCAGCCAGTGCGCGCCCGGGCTCACGCCGATCGCAAAGCCCGCTTCGGCCGCACCGGGGGCTACAACTCCGATTTGTGCCTGCCCGGACTCGGTCGACTGGAGCACATAGAGGGTCCCCTCCGCCGTCACCGCCAGCGACGAGGGAAGACCTCCCACCTTGATGGTGCGCGAGGCGCGTGTTTCGCCGGGCTGGAAGACGCTGACGCCGCCCGCCCAGTGGTAATCGCTGACGTACAGGGTGCCGTCCGGCGCGGCCGCCACGCCCAAGGGCTGGATGCCGGCGTCGATCACGGTTGAGTCGGTGACGGTGGGGCCAGTCACGGTCGGGCCAGTCACCGTCGCGTCTTCAGCGGACGCCGGAACGGCGACGACGGCGGGGCCCAGCAGGAGCCCGGCCGCGGCCAGCAACGCCACCCCTGCGCGCAGAAGAGTTTTCGCGTTCCCGCCCGGATCGCCGGCGGCGCGGTGCATCAGAAAGTTGTTCACAAGTTCCCCCAAAACCTTGAATGCCCTGCGGCAGTGTTCCGATCCTACCTGCCGGACCTGCCGGCGTTAGCCCGCGGGGTCTTCCGCCTGCCGTCGCGGCCCGGCGCCTACAGCACCTTTGAGAGGAACGCCTTGGTCCGGTCCTGCTGGGGATTGCCCAGCAGCTCGCGGGGCGGGCCCGACTCGACCACCACGCCGCCGTCCATAAAGGCGATGGAGTCCGCCACCTCACGGGCGAAGCCCATCTCGTGGGTCACCACGATCATGGTCATGCCGCTCGTGGCCAGCTCCTTCATAACATCCAGCACCTCGCCCACCAGCTCCGGGTCCAGGGCACTGGTCGGCTCGTCGAAGAGCATCAGTTTCGGATCCATGGCCAGCGCCCGGGCGATGGCCACGCGCTGCTGCTGCCCACCGGACAGGTGCGCAGGGTAGTGGTCCGCCTTGTCCCCCAGTCCCACGCGCTCCATCAGCTCCCGGGCGCGCAGGGTGGCTTTGGCCTTCGGAATGCGCTTGACCCGCATCGGCGCCTGGATGATGTTTTCCAGCGCGGTCATGTGCGGAAAGAGGTTGAACCGCTGGAACACCATGCCGATGTCGCGGCGCTGGAGCGCAGCTTCCTTGGGCTTGAGCTCATGGAGTTTGTCGCCCTTTTGCCGGTAACCCACCAGCTGCCCCTCCACGAAGAGCCGGCCGGCGTCGATCTTTTCCAGGTGGTTGATGCAGCGCAGGAACGTGGACTTGCCGGAGCCGCTGGGCCCCACGATGCACAGCACCTCGCCCGCCTGGACTTCCAGGCTGATGCTGCGCAGCACGTTGTTGGAACCGAAGCTCTTGGAGATCCGGTCCGCGGTCACCATCGGAGTAGCGCTCATCCCTTGCCTCCCAAGTCATTGCCCAGCGGCGCGGCAGTCACTGCCGCCGCCCCAGTTTCAGTTTCCGACGCCGGTCCCGCCTGCCGCCGTCCCGTACCGCGGGAGAAGCGCTTCTCGATGAAGTGCTGCCCCACCATCAGGACGGACGTGAACAGCAGGTACCAGATCGATGCCACGATGAGCAGCGGCACCGGGGTGAACGTCACGGCGGAGATGCCGCGGGACACCCCGTAGAGGTCGATGCTGAGCGGAATGGCCGCCACCAGTGAGGTGGTTTTTAGCATGGAGATCACCTCATTGCCCGTGGGCGGAATGATGATCTTCATGGCCTGCGGAACCACCACGTAACGCATGGTCTGGCCCCACGACATGGCGAGCGCCGTCGACGCCTCCTCCTGGCCCTCATCCACGGACAGCAGTCCGGCGCGGACAATCTCGGACATATAGGCGGCCTCATTCAGCGCCAGCCCGATCACCGCGGTGATGTAGAGGTTGGTGAACACGTCGTTGGGAATGGTGATCCACGGCGTCATGAACGGTATCCCGATGGTGAACACGGGGTAGATGAGCGCCACGATGCCCCAGAACACCAGCTGGACGTAGACCGGGGTCCCGCGGAAGATCCACAGGTACAGCCAGGCGATGCTCTTGACCACAGGATTCGGCGAGAGCCGCATGATGGCCAGGAGCAGCCCGAGGACGATGGCGCCGATCATGGCGTAGATGGTGAGCGTCAGGGTCACCCAGGCCGCCTGGCTGATCCGGCGGTCGAAGAGGTACTTGCCCACCTCCGCCCAGCCGTAGTCGGGCCGCTGCGCAGCATCCACGATGAACAGCGCCAGCAGGAACACCAGCACCACGGCGATCGAAATCCGCCACGGGTGGCGCAGGGGAACCGCCACAATGGCGTCCCCCTGCGCGTCAGGTCCCTCTGTTGCGGGGTTGGGCCGCACCACGGCGGCGTGTTTGGGAAGAGTCACGGCTGGTTACTTGGCCGACGACGCCACGTTGAGCGCCGCTGTCTTCACGCCGCCGCTTTCCACGCCCCACTTGGACAGGATCCTGTTGTAAGTTCCGTCGTCGATCAGGGCCTGCAGTGCCTTCTGCAGCACCGGAGTGAACGCGCTCCCTTTGTCCACCGGAATCCCGTAGGGCGCCACTTCAAAGGCAACCCCGGCCGTCTCCAGCTTCTCCTTCGTCTGGGAGATCGCGTAGAGGGTCACCGGCGAGTCCGCACTCATGGCGTCCACCTGGCCCACCACCAGCGCGTTGGTCGCCTGGTCCTGGGCGTCGTACTTGAAGATCTCAATGGCGGGTTTGCCCGCATCCGTGCACGCCTTGGACTTGGCCGGCACCTCGTGGGTGTCCTCATACGTCGTGGCCTGGACGGCAACCTTCAGGCCGCAGGCGTTGTCCGGGTCCACGGTCTTGCCCTTCGGCGCCGCCCACTGGATGCCCGCCGAGTAGTAGTTCACAAAATCCACCTGCTTTTCGCGTTCCAGCGTGTCGGTGAACGACGACATGCCCATGTCGTCCTTGCCCGCCTTGACGGACGGGAGAATGTTGTCGAACGTGCCGATATCAAAGTTGACCTTCAGCCCGAGCGAGGCACCCAACGCATTGGTAAGGTCCACCGACCAGCCGGCCGGGGCGCCGTTGCCATCCTTGAATTCGTTGGGCGGGTAATTGTTGGCCATGCCCACGTTCAGAACGCCCGCGGATTTCATTTTCTCCGGCAGCAAAGCCGCAAGTTCCTCATTCTTCTGGACTGCGGTGTCCGCGGAAGAAGACGCTTTATCCGCCGCCGCCGGGGCGCTGTTGTCCACACAACCCGAAAGCATGAGTGCTGTTGCAGCGGTCAGGGCAGGGATTAAATAGCGGTTGCGCATTGGATCCTTAAGTGGTTGAAGATGAAGGTCCGGCACCCGCATTCCGTAAGTCACGGATAGCTTCCGGGCCTCTGGCCTTCAACTCGGAGATAGTGGATGCGCCTACCAGCGTCATGCTAGGCGCAAGTCGTTGGAGAAAAGGCCAAAGACACGGCTCGCCCCCGGAATGCGCCGGCCTCAGCTACCGCCCGGCGGCCCCACCCAGCACCACGTTCACCGGTTCCTGCCCGGCCTGCAGCAACCCGATCTGCTTCCGGATGAGCCGCGCCACCCGCGGCAGCATGGCCGAGCTGGCCCCGCCCACGTGCGGTGTGATGAGGACACCGGGTACGGTCCACAGCGGATGATCGCGCGGCAGCGGTTCCGGGTCCGTCACGTCCAGGGCGGCCCGGAGCCTGCCGGACGACGTCTCGCGCAGCAGGGCCTCGGTGTCAGCCACCGGCCCGCGGGCCACATTCACCAGCAGTGCGCCGTCCGGCATCGCCGCCAGGAACCGGGCGTCAACCAGGTGCCGGGTCTGCTCGCTCAGCGGGACGCTGACCACCACAATGTCGTGCAGCGGCAGCTGCTCGTACAGGGAATCAATCCCATGGATCCTGCCGCGCTCATCGTCGCGGCCGCGGCTGGCCAGCCGCGTCACCTCGGTCTCGAACGGCAGCAGCCGGGCCTCAATCGCCTTCCCCACTCCCCCGTAGCCCACCAGCAAAACGCGCCTGTCGGCCAGGCTGGGGCGCTCGCGGTGGTCCCAGGTCCCCGTCGCCGAATTCCGCACAAAGTCCGGGATCCCCCGCTGGCTGGCGATGATCATGCCCAACGCAAGTTCCGCCGTCGACGTCTCATGCACTCCGGCCGCGTTGGCGAACAGGCACCCAGCGGGCAGAACCGCCTCGACGCCGTCGTACCCGATCAGCTGGCTCTGCACCAGGCCGACGTCCACGGAGTCCAGCGCAGCCAGCGCCCCTACCCCGCCCATGTAGGGCGGCACCACAATGTCGAACTGGTCGGCCGGCGCCGGGCCGGTCAGGTCCCACAGGAAGAGTTCGACGCCGGCGGACGGCGCGAGCGCGTCCACCAGGTTCTGGCTGGGCAGACTTACCCGTAGTTTCGGTGATGCGGGCAAACCGGGCATGGGTGCTCCTTCTCTCGACTTCCCTGCCAGTTAACCAGCCCCGGGCTACCTGTCGGTCTTGACCACCGTGAACAGCACCGCCGAGTCCTCTTCCGCTTCCAGGCTGTGCAGCCCGTCCGGCACGATCAGGAGATCCCCTGCCTTGCCCTGCCACGACTCCCCGCCAGCCCTCAACCAGACCGATCCCTTCAGCACGTAGACCGTTGCCTCGCCGGGGTTCTGGTGCTCGCTGAGCTGCGTGCCGGCACGGAAGGCCATGACGGTCTGGCGCAGTTTCTTCTCATGCCCGCCGAACGCTGTATCGGCTGCCCGCCCGCTGGGCGCCGCAACAGCGGCAGCGATCTGCTGACGGGCCAAAGCCTCAATCGATATCTTTTGCATGACGCCACCGTACCCACGATTGCCGGCGTTGCCGAGGGCCTAATATCGACCGGCGAATCATTTTACGATCATTTTCCGATTGGAGCCGGGCCGGCGAGGAGCATCCCGGGAAGGACATCGCAGAGCCAGGCCATGATCTGGTCGTGGCTCCAGCCGCGCTCAGCGGCCAGCAGGTTGTAGGTGCCGTCGCCGTAAACAGTGATGAACGCGTCGGTCAGCTCGTCGAACGACTGGCCTTCCCGGAGCTGCCCCTTGGCGGCCAGCATCCCCAGGACCTGGCCGAACCCGTCTCGGCGGAGGTTCTCATGGTACTGGTGGGTCCGGCGCACTTCATCGTCGGTGAGCGCAGCCGCGCGGAGTACTTCGGAGATGGCCGCGGCGCGGGCAAAGACCTCCCCGGCACCACGGATGAAGATCCGCAGGGCTTCCACCGCGCCGGGCTCCGCCACCATCTCCGCCCACCAGGGCAGGTCCTGCGGCGGGCGTGGATCCTCATCACCCAGGACCGCGGCGTCAATGACGGCACTGATCAGTTCGGGCTTTGTGTGGAAGACGAAGTAGACGGTCTGTGAGGCGACTCCGGCGCGGGCAGCGATACCCGCCATGGTGGCCCCGTGGAATCCCCGGGCAATGAATTCCTTGTGCGCCGCCTGGATGATTTTGCGCCTGGTGGCATCCGCTTTCTTCCTGCGGATGCTCTTGACGGGTGGTGTCTCCGGGTCCATATTTAGAGTATCTCACTAGAGTGTTACTCTAGCGAATTTCATAGACAAGGAACGTGTCATGAAAACCCAGTACCAGCACCCCATCCTCACCATCCGCGCTGCGGGCCTGGTCTGCTTTTGGACCGCGGTGCTCGGTGCAGCCTCGGGTGTCTTTCTAGCCTTCGTTCAGCCCGAGGTACCCGAAAATCAATGGAGCTACCCCCTGAACGTCACGGCCTTCACCGCCATTCAGGTGTGGTTCGCCCTGCAGCATGTGGGCTTGCTGCTGGGCCTGCTTGCCCTCGGGTGGACCGGAGCCCTGGGTCGAGGCGCTGTTGCACGCATCGGACATCCCGTTGCCGTCGCCTCGATGCTCGGGTTCGCCGTCACGGAACTGGCGGCCATCGCGGCCGCCCACCACACCTATGACTCGCCTCTCGTAGGTTTGCTTGGCGCAGCATATGGCGTCTTTACCATCGTGCTTGGTGCCGCCCTGATGGTGGAGGGTGTAGCGGTTCTGCGGGCCAGAGTCTGGCAGGGCTGGCAGCGCTGGATTCCGCTCGCCCTGGGCGTGTGGGTCTTCGTGCCCATGCTCCCGGCCCTGGCCCTGTCATTCACCGGTGCCAGATTCGCCATAGCCGGCTGGTTGCTTCTGTTCGCGGCTTTGGGCTGGGCCCTGATGAGGCACGCCGAGGGCACGGCCCGGATAAACCCGGAGCCCCGACCTGAAGGCCGGAGCCACCCGTCCTTGCCCAACCCGGCGCCTTAACCCGCCCCGTAAAGGACTGAACGTCATGAGTACGTACGGCGCTCGCAATGCCGCGTTCATAGCGATCGGCACAATCTGCGGGATTGCCTGGGCCGCGGGCTTCCGGGCCTACATGGTTGAGCTCGCGGGGCCGGCATCCACCTTCGGCTGGTGGGGGACGTTCGGCGCGATCATCCTGCCTGGAGCCATTACGGGCGGACTGCTGGGCTGGGCCGAAGCACTCAGGCGCACCGGCGGCCGACGCGGATGGCGCTGGCTCGCCCTTGCACCACTCGCATTTGCGGTCGCCCCGATGCTGATGCCCGGTGCGATTGCGGCCCTCCTGACCCAAGGTCTCGGGGGAGGGGCGATCGCCGTCGCCCTGATGGCGGTCGGCGGGGGCTACGCGATCTCCCGCCGGGGACCGCTTTGGAGCAGGCTGGTCTCCGGACTCGTCAGCGCGGCACTCCTCGCAGCACTCGCGCTGGCCGGACCTGGAATCGCAGGCCCTGGGCTTGCCCTCACCGAACCGCGCGGCGCCTGGGTTGCCGTATTGGCCACGTCGTTCGTTGTTGTACTTGCCGTCGCGTCGTCCATCCCGCATCGGCCCATCGTTACAGTCGCGGACCGGGCACTTTCAGACCGGACCGTCCGGCCCGAGTCCGGCGGGGTCCGGTAGCCCGTCTCACGGGCGATGGCACCCCGGGCTGGGGGAAGGGAACCGGGGTGGGCGAGCTCCGTCGTCGTCCGTTTCTTCCAACGGCGGCGACGTCGTCGCTCAGCCGTGCGTGACTGCCGCGCCCACAAGCCCGAACAGCGTTCCGGCCGCCAAGGCGATCAGGGCCCGCTTCCCTGTGGATACAGCCAGGGCACGGCGAAGACAGCCACGGCGAGGATGAATCCGTTCATAACGGTCATGGTGACCGCCAGCCATTCAGCCCCGGTGGACACCCCGAAACCTCCGCCGCTGCAACCGCTGATCCCGCACCAGGCAAAACCGGCCACGAACCACTGCGGAAGGCTCAGCAAAACTGCCAGAGGTATTGTCCACCGAAGATGCCGGACATACCGAGTGACCCCGTGAATGCTCACTCCCAGATCCTGAGGCACAGCGGCAGGCGTGGCGGCGGCCGGCACCGGCTTCCGGGTGTTTAGAACCATCCACCGGAAGAGCGCTGCGTTGACCACCGCAAGGGCGAGGAAACCCAGATAGAAGAGAACCGCCGTCGGGCTTAACGCACCCGGCGATGGCGGACCCGAGGAATCAAGGAGGAAACCCACGGCGAAATACGCTGCCGAAACGGGAAGCGTCAGGACCACCAGGGACCGCACCAGCCACTCCCGGACCGTCTCATCCAGATCCAGGTCGAGGGATCCGGCGAGGAGCGCAACGCCAATAATGGCAACCGTCCCGGACAGATAAACTACGACGGCGATCCTGGCCCAGCGCGGTGGCGGCCCCTTATCCGGCAAGGATCCTGTCCGCCTAGTTATGACCGGGCCCGCCCCGGACGGACCATCCGGATTTCGGGCAGCTCCTCCCACTCGAGTGGCAGCTGGCCGCGCGTGCCGTCAGGGCGAAAGCCGTGTTTGACGTAGAAGGCCTGCGCACGGGGATTGTTCTCCAGCACCCAGAGATACGCCGGGCTCTCACCGATGGCCGCGCTCAGCAACGCGGCCCCCAGCCCGCTGCCGTGCGTCCGCCGGAGTGTGTACAGCGAATACAGTTCCAGCGCCTCCGGGCCGTCCTCATCCCGTGCGGGACCCGAGTCGGCGAAACCCACCACTTCATGGTTGGCGTCCACGGCAATGATCCGCGGATCGCTGCCGGCCAGGAATGGTCGACGGCGTTCCACCCGTTCGGGAATGCTGGCCCTCCGGGCGCTGAAGAACTCCGCTGACAGCCGGTCACCATAGGTTTCCTCGTGGGACAGGGTGTGCATATACACCACGGCTTCAGCGTCCTCGGGGGCGGCCTGCCTGATGAGAAAGTCCATGGCCCCAGCCTAACTACTTCACCCAGCCCACCTTCCGCAGCCAGCCTGCCAGGATGGGCAGCGCCACCGAGCTGTGCATCGCACCCATGTGATCCAGGCCCGGCAGGACACGGACGTCCCACCCGGCCTTGGTCAGGGCCGCTTGATGCCTCGCCAGGGGCTCCCCGATGGACACGCGCACACCGCCCCAGACCGGTTTGTAGTCGATCTGGTCCTCGGCGCCGGCGAACGCGAGTTTGGGCAGGTCGGCGGGGAGTATGGCGGCGGAATCGTCAAAATCCTGCAGCGCTTCGTACAGCGTGACGAACTGCTGCGTCTGCGCCTCGGTGGTCTGGACCGACACCGAATCCCAGTCGCCCGGTTCGGGTTCCGGGACCGGGCCTGCCGGTTCGCCGGCCGATTCGCCGGCCTTCTGCACGGACATGGCATGCGCGGCGCGGGTGACCGCCAGCATGCTTCGGTACGGACCCTCGAGCGGCGGGAACCCGCCCATGGCGAGCGCCCGCAGACGGTCGGTGCGGAGTGCCAGTTGCAGGCCGCACAGCGCCAGCCAGGAGTAGCCGTAATAGGCAAAACGGTCGACGCCGGCGGCATCGGCAATTGCCAGCAGATCCTTCGCGATGTTCCCCGGGCTGAGCGTCTGCGGCGCCGGGTGGGCCATGCGGTGCGCTTCGTAGTCCGCGGCTATGACGCGGTTGGTTGGTGCCAGTCCGTTGATGAGGTTTGGTCCCAGGTCCGGGTCCCCGCCCCACTGGCGCAGCGTCTCCGCTTCGGCCGTCGTGTGCAGGGCCAGGCTGACCGGCAGGAGGACGCCGGGTCCGTCTCCCTGGACCGTGACCGGGATGGTTGAGCCGTCATGGAGAACTGCCTCAACTGTTTCTGCGTCTGTTTTTGTGCCCATGGATTCCTCTTCCTCCGCGGTATTCACAGAGGGTATCCCCGTTCGTTGACACTCTTCTACGGCGGACGTGTACTTAAATTGGCCCTTGCACCAGCAGGCCAAAACCACGAAGCGGCCCGCAGTTCCGTCAGGCCGCCCTGAACAAAATGGAGGTCGAAATGGGACAGGCACGCGAGGTCATGGACCGTCTGACCACGGCCATGACAGCAAAGGACAAGGAAACCCTGGCGAAGTGCTACTCCGCTGACGCCGTGGCCTTCACTCCTGATGAAGGCGAGCTCACCGGGCGTGACGCCATAACCAAGTACTTCTTCAAGTTCTGGGAAGCCATCCCGGACGTCAGGTATGAGTACACGGACAAGCACGAGGCCGGGGAGGTCGCGATCGATGAGGGCTTCGTGGCCGGAACCAACACCGGGCCGCTGAGCCTGCCTACCGGCGAAAGCCTCCCGGCCAGCGGCAAGGAGCTCAGGGTCAGAAGCTGCGACGTCGCCAGGGTCGAGGGAGGCGAAATCACCAGCCACCACTTCTACTTCGACCAGCTGGAGTTCCTCGGACAGCTCGGACTGCTTCCAGAGTCCTTGTCCAAACACTGACCGACGCCGGCCCTACTTGAGGATCTCGGCACGGCGCAGCCGGACGATGTCCTCCAGCACGTCGTCGGGGAGGGGATGCGCCGCCGTGAACCGGATGGTCCCTTTGGACAGGGAGTACCCTTCAAGCCGGCCGGCGACGGCGTCAATCACCGCCGGGGAAAACGGGAAGACGGAGAGGTGCTTGGCTGCCCGGACGACACCCACGAGCGGCTTTCCCCCAAATTTCAGGGCGGGCATCCCGTAGCTCATCCCCTCCTCGGCCTCCGGCACAACGGCCCTTGCAACCTCGATCACATGCTGCAGGCAGCCGCGGTCGGGCTCAGGCAGATCGGCCAAGGAATCGTCAACGGTGCCCATGGCGCCCATTCTATTCCTGAAGGCGGCGCGTCGATTCCTGAGCGTGGCGCGCCAGGGGCCGCACCTGCCTTTGCGACAAGTGCGGCCCCATGGTGCGCCAATGAGCCTGCTCATTCAGCCCGCGGCTGGCTACTTGCGCTGGGAGATGTTGAGAATGTTCCCTTCGCTGTCCAGGAACCAGGCGGCCTTCCCCCAGTCATTATCGGCAACGCCGTTCTCCGTCTTCAGGCCGGGGAAATCGTAGTCTTCAAAGACGACGCCGCGGCCCCGCAGTTCCTCCATCTCGCGTTCGAGGTTGTCCGTTTCCCAGCCCATCTGGGTGTTCTTGGCCGTCCCGGCGTTCTCTGTCTGGTAGATCAGGAAACCCGTTCCGTTGCCGCCGCTGTAGAACAGGCTGTCGTCCTCCATGGAATCGGACGGTTCCAGGCCCAGCTTGTCCCGATAGAAATCCTTCGCCCTGTTGATGTCCTTCGCGGGAAGGACAGCCATGATGGTTCGATCCTTGAGCATGATGGTTTCCTTTGTGCCTTGCTTTCGCGTTGGTGGCGATGCTCTCCCCCGGGGGCGGATCCGGAACATCGTTGTCCGGTGCCGCGTGGCCGCCCCTTGCGCCAAGTGCCGGAGCGGTCACCTGGGACTCTCCTGCGCCGCGCCAGCCATCATCGGCACGAGGGTCCCCGAAGCTTATGTGGCCATTATGGAACTGAATGGGCACCCGCGGATATAGGGGATTTCAACTGCTTCAGGCGGCCCTCCCGGATGCCCCGCTGTGCCCTCACGGATGCCCCCACGGATGCCGCGAGCAAGTGTGGATCTGGGGCTGCTTTTAGTGCCGCACACTTAGTTAGTGCGTACTTTTGGTGTAGAAGAAGAATTCCTGATCGTTGATCCCTCCAACGGCAGTCCCCTGCCCCTGGCCGCAGACCTGCTGCGTCTCCAGGACCCGGGCGAACCTGGCGACCTTTCCACGCACCCGATGCTCGCCGTCGAGCTCCACCAGGAACAGATCGAAGTGATCACCCACCCGCACAGCACCCTGACCGGGCTCTCCGCCGAGATCCTGTCCGGCCGAGCCCTCGCGGACTCGCTTGCCCGGAAGGCGGGCGCCCGGATCGCCGCCCTCGCCACGTCCCCGCTGGCAGTGACACCCCATTCCACCAGCGACCCCCGCTATGACGCGCTGCTGGAAAAGTTTGCTGTAACGGCCCGCAAACAGCTGACCTGCGGCTGCCACATCCATGTCTCCGTTGACTCTGACGAGGAGGGCGTCGCGATCCTGGACCGCATCAGGTCCTGGCTGCCGCCACTGATGGCGTTGACCTCCAACTCCCCGTTCTGGGACGGCGCTGACAGCGGCTATGCCAGCTACCGCACCCAGGCCTGGAACCGATGGTCCTCCGCCGGGCCGACGGAAATTTTCGGCTCTGCCCAGGCGTACCACCAGCGGGTAGCGGATCTGGCCGCAACGGGCGTAGTAAACAACCCTGATTTTGATGCCCGCCTCTCCGCCCGCCACCCCACCGTGGAGATCCGGGTGTCCGATGTTTGCCTCGACCCCCGCGACACCGTCCTGATCGCCGCCCTGGTGCGCGGTCTGGTGGAGACCGCGGCCCGGGAATGGAAATCCGGCCAGGGGCCGGACATGGTTTCGGCCATCATCCTGCGCCAGGGCTCCTGGCTGGCCAGCCGGTGGGGAATCCAGGGCGACCTGCTGAACCCGCTGACCCACAAGCCGGAGTCAGCACGCAAGGTAATCGCCGCGCTCCATAACCATGTTCGCGACGCCCTGGTCGAGGCGGGCGACGAAGCCTACGTCGAGGCATCCCTGCAACGGATCTTCAGCAACGGCACCGGCGCCAAGCTGCAGCGGCAGGCCTACGCCCGCCACGGCAGGCTGGCTGACGTGGTGAGCGACGCCGTCGTAGTTACCCACCAGGAGCCGGCCTTCTACGAGCCGAGCACCTCGGATGACCTATCACTTTTGGTCCCCAACCCCGTGGTTTAGCGACCAAAGCTGATAGAGCAACCCCGGCGATCAGTTGGCCAGGACCTGGCGGCCCGTGAATGCCACCAGCCGGTCCATGCTTGCCGCGGATTCTTCCACCAGGGTTTCGTCGGCGAAGCTCTTTCCGCGCATCTGCGGGCTGATGGTGTTGTGTGCCAGGCCCAGGACGTAGTCGGACAGCACCGGCGAAACGTCCAGGTCCTGGCCGGTGGCCGTGGCGAAGTCCCAGGCGTGGACCAGGAATTCCAGGTTCAGGATGTTGGCCACCATGGAGGCCGGCAGTTCCGCGAAGCCCATGTCGACGGTCCCCTCCAGGCCTCGGGCCTGGAACGCTTCCAGCGTGGGCTGGGCGGCGTCCGCGATGCGGACCTCCGGTGCAGCCTCCGGCTGATCGACGACGGCGACGCCCAAGGACTTCGCGATTCCCGTAATGGAGCCCACCAGGTGTTCCACGAGCTCCCTCACGGTGAAGTCCTCGCACGGCGTCGGCTTGTCCGCGTCACCATGTGTCAGAGTCCGCAGGACACGCTGGACGATCGCGAGAGTGGCCTCGGCGCTGACGAGCTCCGTAAGCGGATCCGGAGCCGCCGCCCAATCGTCCGCGCCGGCGTCGTCCGTTGTGGCCAGCGTGACCAGGCGCTCGAAGTAGTGGTTCCACCCCTCGGTGTGGCCGGCCTCAGCCTCCGGGCCAAGGCCCTCGTGGACAAGGCGGACGTTAGTCCCGCCGTCGACGCTGTCCAGGGTGATGGTGACGGTGGAGGCCTCGGCGGCAGGGGCCGTGGAACCTTCCCAGTCCCAGGTGAAGACGACGCGCTTGCCGGGTTCGATTTCCGTGAATGTGCCCGCCGCGGAGTGCCCCGGCGTGATGGTCCAGCGGTACTCTCCACCCACCCGGAGGTCCACACGCGCGGCGACGGCCTGCCAGCGCCGCAGCCGTTCGGGCCGGGTGATCAGGGCGAAGGCGCGTCCGGGTCGACCGGAATGAAGACGGATTTGTCAATGGTCATCAGGGTTCTCCTTGTGATGTGGATGCTGCAGGGCGGTGGCATCGGCCACCAGTGAATCCAGTTCGTCGGTCCAGAAAATGTCCAGGGATGCCCTGAGACTCCTCATTCCTCCGGAGTCGAGACTGTAGTACCGGTTGCGTCCGTCCTTCCTGGCACGCACCAGTCCGACGTCGGCCAGCAGCAGCAGGTGCTGGGAGATCGCCGACCGGCTGACGGCAAAGTTGGCCGCCAGTTCACTGACGGACTGCTCGCCCCGGGCCAGCAGTTGGAGCAGGCGGCGCCTGTTCGGTTCCGCGGCAGTTTCGAGAAGATCAGGCACCAGAGATACGTTAGTTACTGCTAACGCATTATGCAACAGCATAGATGCGTCTCCCCCGTTTGCTCTGTCACTTATGGTCGCCAAAACCGCGGTTTAGCAGCCGTACGTGACAGAGCAACAACAGGGCGGGCGGGCCGGGAACCGCGGGATAATGGAAGCATGAGCAATCAGGACCCGGACCCCTGGGCGGAATTCGACAGGCTCAAGCCCGCAGTCCCGGACCGTGTGGCCGGCTATCCCGGCGGCGAACCGGTGGGCTTTGGCTTCCGGACGGGTGTGCGCAGCGCCAAAGTGGCCCTCGGCTTCGCCGTGTACGCGCTGGCGCTGGGAACCATGCTGGTCCTCACCGGCGCCGTGGTCTTCATCGCCCAGGGGCAGTGGCTGCTGCTCGGGCTGATGGTGCTGATCGAGGCCGTGTTCGTCTACGGGTTCATCCGGCTGGCACGCCAGGCGCGCGACCGCCGCGTCTCCGGCTAGGTGCCTTAGCGGCGGGTGCTGCTGTTGCTCAGCGGTTGTTGCAGCGCCGTTTCCCGGAGCAGCTGCAGACGAAGAGTCCGCGCTGTTTCCATGTGGCTCCGGGCTATTTTTCCGGCGGCATCGCTGTCCTGCTGCTCGATGGCATGGATCAGGGCTTCATGCTCATCCAGCGATTCCGACCAGCGGTTCCCCGTGGAGAGGGTGGACCGGGGCGCGTGGATGAGGTGAGTTGACAGCCGGTCCAGCAGGTCCCTCAGAACAGGGTTGTGGGCGCAGTTCCAGACAGCGGCGTGGAACTCAAGGTTAGTGGTGATTCGGGTGTGGTCATCCGGCTCCTGGAGTTCACGGTCCCGCTGGAGCAAAGCCTCAAGCCGCATCAGGTCCGGAAACTGCCTGGCCCGGGCCGCCTGACGCGCTGCCTCTTCCTCAAGGAGGATGCGCATGTCATAGATCTGGATGACCTGCTGTGGGTCAACCTGAGGAACCTGCAGGCCCCGGGCGACACGCTCGAGGAGCCCTTCCTGCTGCAGGCGGGACAGCGCCTCCCGGACGGGTGTCCGGGAGACGCCGAAACGCGTAGCAAGTGACGTCTCTCGAATAGCAGTGCCAGGCTGGTGCACTCCGGACAGGATTTCGCTGCGCAGGGTCCGGAAGATGCTCTCTCCGTCAATGCGTGGGGTTGCTGGTTCCGTCACTTGAGTGGTCCTTGATGCCTGGGAGTGATTGGTGCTTGTTCGAAAGGAACTTTACGCCAGAACGCCTGCCCGCCGGCCGAAGACGCACCCCGCCGCAAGGCCGGTGCCACCCGGGTAGTTGACACTGAACAGTCCACCGAGCATTTCACCTGCCACAAACAGTCCTTCGATGTGCTTGCCGTCAGCGTTCAAGACGCGGCCGTGGGTGTCCGACTTAATGCCTCCGAAGGTGAAAGTGATCCCGCACGTAACGCCGTAGGCGTAGAAGGGGCCCGCCTCAATGGCGGCGGCCCAGTTGCTCTTGACCGGTTCGGTGGCTGCCCTCCGCCCGTCCTTTATGGTGGGGTCGAACGGGATGGAGCGGTCGATGGAGTTATTGAAGTCCGTCACGGTCTTGGCCAGGCTCTCCGGGTCCAGGCCGATCTTGGCGGCCAGGTCTTCGATCGTGTCCGCCACCTCCACCGAAATGCCGGGCATGTCGTATTCCTCGCTTCGCAGCATCGGACGAAGGTTGGCGTCGAAGATCTGGTATGCCACCGATCCGGGCTGCCTGAGGATTTCCTTGCCGTACTTGGCGTAGGTGTAGTTCCTGAAGTCCGCGCCCTCATCCAGGAAACGTTTGCCGTCGGTGTTCACAATGATGCCAAACGGGTAGCTCTGCCGGGTCAACCGATTGGTGAGTTCACGGTTGCTTTCGTTAGTGGCCGTGAAAGCGTCCCACTGCACGCTATGGCAGGTACTCCAGTCGCCGCTTTTGGTGGCGCCGATCTCCAGTGCAGCAGCGATCATGTCACCTGTGTTGTACGGGGTTCCCCGGACCTTGGCGTTCTCCCAGCCGTCACCGAGATGCTCCTGCCGCCATTGAGGATCGGACTCGAAACCGCCCGCGGTGAGGATCACGGATTCGGCCATGATGCGCTGCTCGCCTTCAGCGGTTTTGATGACGACGCCGGCAACGCGCCCGTTCTCCACGATGAGGCTTTGCGCTGCATGGCCGTAGCGGACATCGATTCCCAGTTCGCCTGCAACCCGGGTGTGGTCCTCGATCAGGCCTTCGCCACCACCCACATTCCCCACGTGCAGCCCGCCCCAGAAGAGGTAGGACCCATCGGCGCGCTCGTACGCCTGACGCTCGTACATCAGGCGGTACTTCAGGCCCAGGCCATTGAGCCACCGAAGGGTGGACTGGCTCTCGGCGATGAGAACCTCAGTCAGCGCGGGGTCGTTCCGGCCCTCGGTGACCTTTTCCAGGTCCGATGCATAATCCTCAGCGCTGTATGGGGGGACCACGGTCTGGCCGTGCCGCTCATCCGGTTCCAGGAGACCCTGCAGGTCATCCAGCCCGTTGTGAACAATCCGCGTGGCGCCGGCGGTATAGAAGCTGTTGCCACCGGCCATGTCCTTCTCGCCCTTTTCCAGCAGCACAACGCGCCGCCCGCGTTCCGCCGCGGCATGCGCCGCCGTGAAACCGGCGTTTCCGCCGCCCACCACAATTACGTCAACGCTGTCCGCACTCTGGGGTCCGGCTCCATTACCGATAGACATTAGCTGTCCTTTCACTGGGTTGATGAATCCAACTGTATACAAACGTATTCAATAGGCGCAAGATGGTTCTTGCGACTCGAAACTTGCCGGTGACCACCATCACAGGTATAACTGTATTTCATTGTGTACAACGGTATTCGATTCGATGCCAAGCACTTTCGCCCCGCACAACAACGTCGTTACGGAACGAGAACCATGAAAAATCCCCTACGCAATGCCGTGTTCGGCCTGGTCGTGGCCGTCATCGCCGCGCTTGCGTTCGTGAATGCCGGCACCGCCGGTGGAACGAGCACGGCCAGGAACAAACTGACCCTGATCGCACCCGCGGCCCCGGGCGGCGGGTGGGACGGATTTGCCCGCGAAGGGCAGCAGGCACTCAAGAGCGGCGGCGTCGTCAATAACGCCCAGGTGG
This sequence comes from Pseudarthrobacter sp., assembly GCF_036675385.1. NCBI lineage: Bacteria > Bacillati > Actinomycetota > Actinomycetes > Micrococcales > Micrococcaceae > Pseudarthrobacter > Pseudarthrobacter sp. The sequence continues at coordinate 19,611 of NZ_JAKFFD010000229.1, forward strand.
TCAACGTGCCCGGGGCCGGCGGGACCATCGGCCTGAGCCAGTTCGTTCAGACCCCGGGGCGCGAAGACGCGCTCCTGGCGACCGGTGGCGTGATGGTGGGGGCCATCGAGCTCGGCGACAATCCGGAGTCGATGGCTGACGTTGTTCCCATCGCCCGGCTGGCCGATGACTATGCGGCGCTGGTGGTCCCTGCCGATTCCGAGTTCAAAACCCTCGATGAATTCCTGGCCGCTTGGAAGAAGGATCCTGGTGGAACCTCGATCGGTGGCGGCTCCCTGGGCTCCATTGACCACCTGCTTAGCGCGATGGTAGCCAAAACCGTAGGCGTAGATCCCAAAGATGTGAACTACATTGCGTACTCCGGAGGCGGGGAGGCCCTGACCTCCCTCCTCTCCCACACCACGTCCGCCGGCATGTCCGGCTACAACGAGGTCAGCGACCAAATCGAGGCCGGAACGCTTCGCGCCCTGGCAATCTCTTCGGAGGAGCGGCTGGCGGGCGTGGACGTTCCCACCTTCAAGGAACAGGGCGTGGACGCAGCCATGTCCAACTGGCGTGGGTTTGTGGCCGCGCCCGGAACAACGGACGACGTGAAAGCGGAATTTATCGCGATCGTCACCGAGATGCGCAGCAGCGCCCACTGGCAGGAAGCCCTGAAGCGCAACAACTGGACGGACACCTTCTCAACCGGCGAAGAGTTCGAACAGTTCATCAACAACGAAGTTGCAACGGCCCAAGAAATCGTAAAGGACCTCGGCCTATGAGCCTCACCCAGCACCAGCAAGAAACAGGATCCGCTACGGAGCCGCAAAGCCAACCAAAAGCAAGCTTCGGGACCGGCCGCAGTGAATTCGTTGTGGTCGCCGTGCTGTACGCAGTGGCCATCTTCCTCACCGTAGGCACTGCGACCATGAATGTGCAGGGCAAGTCAGCTCCCGGACCGCAATTCTTCCCCATCCTGGTGTGCATAGTCCTGTACTTGGTGGCCACCCTCCTGGCGGTCCAGATCATTCGTTCACCGAAGGTCCCTGACAATGCCATCCATCCCGGGAGCGGGCAGTTCTCCGCGGACATGCTTCACGACCTTGGCCATCTGGGGAAGGAAGAGGATGAAGCCCGCGAAGAGGCGGAATCCCTGGCGCCGGCAAAAACCTGGAAGACCTACTCGGACTGGCGGACGGTTGGCCTGCTGCTGACCGGCGTCGTTGCTTTTGTCCTGCTGCTCAACCCACTGGGCTGGATCATCAGCGCCGCAATGCTGTTCTGGGTTGTTGCCTACGCCCTCGGCAGCCGCCGCCAGGTCTTTGACATCGGCGTTGGCCTGCTCTTTTCGTCGATTACGCAACTGGCCTTTGGCGCCGGGCTGGGCCTCAGCCTGCCGTCCGGCATCGTGGGAGGGATTTTCTAATGGAACAACTCGAACTCCTGATGGGCGGCTTCGCCAGCGCCCTGACACCCATCAACCTCCTGTGGGTACTGATCGGCGCAATCCTGGGCACCGCCGTCGGCGTCCTTCCCGGGCTTGGCTCCGCCATGGCGGTGGCACTGCTGCTGCCCGTCACGTTCTCACTGGAACCGACGGCAGCGTTCATCATGTTCGCCGGCATCTATTTCGGCGGCCTTTTCGGCGACTCAACATCCGGAATCCTGCTCAACACCCCGGGCCACTCGTCCGCCATCGCGTCCACGTTCGAGGGCCACCGGATGGCCAAGAACGGTCAGGCCGCCAAAGCCTTAGCCACGTGCGCCATCGGCGCCTTCATCGGCGGCCTGATCGCCACAACCCTGGTGGTGTTCTTCGCGCCGACCCTGGTCAAAATGGCCACCGTCTTCGGCCCGGCAGAGTACTTTGCCCTGGCAGTGTTCGCGTTCCTGGCCATTTCCGCCGTCGTCTCCGAATCAGTGATCCGCGGCATCGCGGCCCTGGGGATCGGGCTGGCCCTCGCCCTCGTGGGAATCGACGGTCCCAGCGGCACGGCCCGGTTCACCCTGGGCATGCCCCAGCTCTTCGACGGGATCTCTGTCATCGTCATCACGGTGGGGCTGCTGGCCCTCGGCGAGGTGTTCCACATCGCCTCCCGCATCCACCGCGACCCCGCTGCCACCCAAATCGAAACCAAGGGCCGGGCACGGCTTACGCTCGCTGATTTCAAGAAGGCATTGCCCGCCTGGCTCCGCGGCACCGCGTTCGGCGCCCCGTTCGGGCTGATCCCCGCCGGCGGCGCTGAAGTACCCACCTTCCTGGCCTACGGCACCGAGAAACAGCTGGCCAAGCGCCGGAACGATCCCGAGTTCGGCACCACCGGTTCCATCCGCGGCCTGGCAGCTCCCGAAGCCGCGGCCAACGCCACGGCCGGCACTGCCATGGGTGCCCTGCTCGCATTGGGGCTGCCGACGTCGGCCACCGCGGCCATCATGCTCGCGGCCTTCCAGCAGTACGGCATGCAGCCCGGCCCCCTGCTCTTCGAACGAAGCGGCGACCTGGTCTGGGCGCTGCTGGCCTCGCTGTTCATCGGCCTGGTGATCCTGGTGATGATCAACATTCCGTTCGCGTCCGTCTGGGCCAAGCTGCTGAGCATCCCCAAGCATTACCTCTACGCCGGCATCACCGTCTTCTCGATGCTCGGTGTCTACGCGGTGAGCTCCGCGGTGCTGGACCTCTGGCTGCTGATCGCGATCGGACTCACCGGATTCCTGATGCGCCGCTACAACATCCCGCTGGCGCCAGTGTTGATCGCCGTGATTCTGGGGCCGATGGCGGAGACCGAACTGCGCCGCGCGCTGGCCGTCTCCGAGGGGAACCTGGGCATCCTGGTGGACAGCCCCATCACCGTGACCTTGTATCTGGTCCTCGCCGGCGCCCTCGCCCTCAGCGCCGTCCAACACCTCCGCCACCGGGCCAGCCGGAAAGCCTGATTGCGGGACCTAACCATAGGGGAGCCAACCATAAGGGAGCCCCTGCCTCCGCTGCCCACGGGCAGTGGAGGCAGGGGCTCGCTCCCGCTAGGACCGCGCGGCGCGGATAGCCCGGGCCCCGGCGGCGCCGGCAGCCAGGATCACCGGGACCAGGCACATCAGGGTGACCACTGTGTTTGGACGGAACGCCGCGCGTCCGCCGACGGTCCGGTACACACCCAGCGGCAGCACAATCCCGCCGCCACCCCCGCCGGAGGCACCGTCACCGGCTTCGCCGCCTCCGCCGAACCCGAAGGACACCAGGGCAACCGGGATGATTTCTTCCCCGCCCACCTGGACGGCCGGGCCGTAGGCCTTGGTGACGCCAATGTTTTTGAAGGTGTCCACAAAGGACGAAAAGGAATCAGACATGACTTCACCATAGGCGCGCGGCACGGCGATCACCATGGGTGAGCGGCCGACGTCGGGCCTTCCCCCCAGCGAGCCGCGCATTGCCCCGCGACCCCTGCCTGCAATACTTCGGGGATGTCTGCTCCTTCAGCCGCGTTCGCCGAGAACGCCATCCGCCAGCCCGTGCGCGCCCAGTTCGAGGCCTTCATCGATGACCACCGGAACATGCTCAACGCCTGCCTGGACGGCCTCACCGAGGAGCAGGCGCGCCGCTCGCTAGTGGCATCCCGCACCACTCTGCTGGGCCTGGTAAAGCACGCGGCCTTTGTGGAGAAGGTCTGGTTCGACGAGGCCATCACGTGCCGGCCGCGCACCGAGAGCGGCATCCCGGCAACACCTGACGAGTCGTTCATCCTCACGGACCAGGACACCATCGCCAGCGTCCGTCGGGCGCACCGGGAGGCTTGCGAGGCATCGCGCCAGGCGACATCGTTGTTAAGTCTCGACGATGTGCTCCCCGGCAACCGCCGCGGCCCGCTCCCGCTGCACTGGGTGTACCTGCACGTGCTGCGGGAGTTCGCCCAGCATTGCGGGCACGCCGATATTCTGCGCGAGCAGATCCTCAACGGCTGACGCCGGGCAAGCGCCGGCGTCAGCAGCGCCGGGTCAGGCCTTGTTGGCTGTCGCGGCGGCCGAGAGGGCGGCCAGCCCGCGCTCGAAGTCGCCGCCGACCATCTTGTCCATGTTCACGATCATGGCGAAAATCTTCGCGAGCCCCTTGTTCTCGCCGGTCATCCGCCACGTGACCTGGGTCCCGCCGTCGGCCGGTGTGAACGTAAACGTGGTGGGATTCACCGCCTTGAACGGCTTTGTGAACTCAAGGCGGACCTTGATGCTCCGGGGAGCATCCGACTCGACGATCTCCATGTTTCCGCTGCCTGCTTTGCGGTTGCCGCTCCAGGCATACTTGGCCCCCACACCGGCGTCATTGCCCGAATACGAGCGGTTGAGTTCCGGGTCCACGTTTTCCCAGGGCGACCATTTGGTCCACTCCAGGAAGCTGTTGACCAGCGGAAACACGTCTTCTGCGGGGGCAGGAATAAGGGCGCTGCGAGTGACTTCGTAAGTTGACATGCCGCAATCATAGGTGGAGGGGGCCGATATTCAGTGGGTCCCGCATGTGGCGTTCACCAAGTGTTCCGGAACCCGATACCTGTCTTGCGTACTGTCGCAGGATCGACGGCCGGGGGTACGGCCGCATCAGTGAAAGAGGCATCAATGACCACCGGAATCCACCAGCCCACCCTCAGCCGGCGGGCCGCGCTGGCCGCCGCCGGAACCCTTGGCGCGCTGGGACTGACAGTGTCCGCGGCAGCCGGAAGCTACGCGGCACCGGGGGCGAAGGCACCCAAGCCCGCACTCGCCTTCCGCCCAGACGGCGGCTTCAAAGTGATCCAGTTCAACGACACCCAGGACGACGAGCAAACGGACCGCCGCACGATCGAGCTCATGGACAAGACCCTGGACGCGGAGAAGCCGGACTTCGTGGTGATCAACGGCGATGTGATCAATGGCGGCTGCGACTCTGAGCTGGAGGTCAAGCAGGCACTCAACCACGTGGTCCAGCCCATGGAGCACCGGCAGATCCCCTGGGCCGTCACGTTCGGCAACCACGACGAGGATTCCGTGGCACGGACGGGCATGACCGAGGCCAAAATGCTGCAGTTCCTGCAGACCTACGAATTCAACATGAACGGCGACTCCACGCCGGGGCTCACCGGGACGTCGAACTCGCTGCTGCTCTTGCAGTCGGCAAAGTCCAAGGAGCCGGCGTTCGGCCTGTGGCTCATCGACACCGGCCGATATGCACCGGACGCCATCAATGGACAGGACTTCGAAGGCTACCCCGACTGGGACTGGGTACGCATGGACCAGGTCACCTGGTACCGCAACCTGTCCATCGCCACGGAGCAGAAGTACGGCAAGAAGGTCCCCTCCCTCATGTGGGGCCACATCGCGCTCCACGAGCACCGCAACATGTGGTTCGCCAGCCTCGACTCGCGGACGGACGCCGATCACACCCGGGCCCTGACGAAGCACAACATCGTCGGCGAACGGAACGAGGACGAGTGCCCCGGCCCCATCAACTCCGGCCTGTTCAGCGCCTTCCTGGAACGCGGGGATGTGCTCGGCTACTTTGTAGGCCACGATCACGTCAATACCTACGTGGGCAACTACTACGGGGTGCAGCTCGGCTACGCCCCCGGAACCGGATTCGGCGCCTATGGGCTCCCCGGCGCTGAACGGAACCGCCTGCGCGGCGCCCGGGTCTTTGAGCTGGATGAGAACCACCCCGGAATCTACAAGGACACCCGGCTGGTCTTCGCCAAGGACATGGGCATCGACCTGACGGCCAACGACCAGCCGATCGTTCCCCTGCCACTGGACCCGGCCCAGGCCTAGGGGCTGACGGGCGAGGGGGTGGGGCGGGCTATCCGGCGGTTGGCCGGTTCCTGCCGTCCCATCCCCTGTGCCGCAGGTTGCGGGTGGCCATCAGCGAGGCGCCGATGAACAGCACGCCCAGGACCACGGTGGCGACACCCACATAGAACCATCCACCCTGGCCGAAGATCATCAGCGCAACGCCCAGCAGGCACAGGCCTTTAGCGGTGATATCCAAGTACAGCTGCACCTTTGGCGAGTCCATACCTCCACGATAAGCCCGGCGGCGGCATCGCACCCCGTGCGCTTTTCCTAGTCCGCCCGCTCGGATCCACTGGTCAGGCGGACAGCGGCCAGGCCCGCGGCCGCAGCCCAGGCCTGCGGTGAACCTGCGTGATGGTACGTAACCGGTACAGGGAAATCTGCCCGCGAGAACCCGCCGAAAAGTTCCGGCAGGCTGTTGCCGAAGTGCGCGGCCGCCTCCCGGATCCCCGCTGCCACGGTCCGTGCCTGGTCGGTCAGCCCGTAGGCTGCCATTCCCTCCGCGGCCAGCATGCTGTCATGCGGCCAGACGGAGCCGTTGTGATAGGACATCGGGTGGTAATAGTGCTGGCCTTCGGCGAGGGTCCGGATCCCCCACCCCGTGAAGAAATCGTCCCGGAGCAACCGGGAAGCGACCGCACGGGCGTCGTCTGCATCGAGGATCCCCGCCCACAGCAGATGGCCGGCATTGGAGGCCAGCGCGTCAACCCGCTGGCCTTCACCGTCCACGGCCAGGGCGGGAAAGTTCTGGTTCTCCATCCAGAACGCGTCCCGGAAGCGGAGCTTCAGCTCGTCGGCGAGCCCGCGAAGGGTGCCTGCCCAGGCCTGGTCATCCCATTGCTCGGCTGCGAGGCGGGCGCATTCCCGGAGGCCGCGCCAGGTGTAACCCTGCACTTCGGCAAGGGCGATGGCGCCTATCGGTTGGCGGCCGTCGGCTCCGGCCACGGCGTCGAACGAGTCCTTCCAGCCCTGGTGGAGCAGGCCCGCGGGGTCCGGGGTGTAGCGGACAAACCCGGTGTCCTTCAGGCCGCCGTCGCCGAGGATCCACTCGACGGCGGCGCGGGCGGGCTGCTCCAGGTCGCGGAGCAGCGTGGGATCCTCCACTTGCCCCATAGCCATCAGGAACAGCGGCGTGGAGTCCACCGTGCCGTAGTAGCGGCCGTAGGGAACGGCACCCAGCTGGGCCAGCTCGCTCACGCGCACCTCGTGGACAATCTTCCCCGGCTGCTCCACCCGCACCGGATCATCCACTGTTCCCTGCGTTGCAGCCAACGCGCGGAGCACATCGCCCAGCAGCTGCGGGCATTCCTCACGCGTGAGCATCGACGCCAGCAGGGAATCCCGGCCGAAGAGCGTGAGGAACCAGGGCAGCCCGGCCGCCGGGATGGTCAGTTCGGGCTTGACGGGGCAGGGCATCAGCAGCGAATCAAGGTCCTTCAGGCTCTGGCGCGCCAAGGCGGTCAGCCCCTCGCCGGAACGCACGACGGCGGCCGGAACCGTCGGGCGTCCCTGCCCGCCACTGGCGACCGCAGAAACAGTCAGGGCCCGCATCTCCCCCGCTGCCAGCGCCAGATCCCAGGACAGGGCGGCGCCGACGAACCGCCCGTCGGCAGGCTCCCTGCGGACCGTTGGCGGGATGCTCGCGGCCAGTCGGACACCGGCCTGGAACGTCCTGCCCCGGAAAGTGTGGCTGTAATCGAAAGCCAGCGAGCCGTCGTCGTGGACGTCCATGCTGCTGGCGGCGGCGCTGAGATCGAAGATCCGGCCGTCGGTGCGGACGGTGAACTGGTCCGCGAAGTCTGTGCCGGCCCGCAGGACCAGCCGGGCGGTGATCGGCTCACGGCCAAGGTTGCGGATGCGCAGTGTGTCGGTAAGGCCTCCGGCGTCCAACTCCTGGGTCCGGAGGACGAAGAGATCGTGCGTCTGGTTCCGCCATGCCGCCGGACTGAGGGCGGTCTCGCGGCGGCCCGGTTCACGGACGCTGCCCACATCCCAGAAAGTGGAGTCGTTGATCTCCAGGATCCAACGGGACAGCAGGCGCGTATCGGCAATGTAGAGGCCTTCGGTTCCCTGCGCGGGTGTATCCACCCGGCCCATGCTTCCGTCGGCAGCGCCGCGCATCATGGCACCGTGGGCCACGAGGACCGAGACGGCGGACGGGGGTGCAACAGTTGTCATGGCGTGCTCCGATGATAAGTGGTTTCCAGGGCCAGGGCGGCGGTCCAGCTGAATCTGCGGGTCCCGTGCGCGGCTCCGGTCCAGGGGTCCACGTACTCGGGGAAGTTATGCTCCGCTGCGAGCCGGCCGATATTGCCCCGAAGGAAGGCCGCCTGGTCCGGGCGTCCGAGCGATTCCAGGGCCTCCGCGACCATCCAGGACATGTTGAACCAGGCCGGGCCGCGCCAGTAAAGGGCCGGATCGTGGTCCACGGCCGTGGCATCGTAGCTGGGCACCATCAGGGCGCGCCCGTCCATGAAGCGGGGTCCGTTCAGCGTCTCCAGCAGGGCGTCGGTGTGGAGCTGTCCAGGCAGCAGGAGCGGGATCAGGCCGTTGATGGTCGCCTTCTTGACCACTGTTCCATCGGTGATGTCGCGGGCTGAGTAGCAGCCCAGTTCCGGGACGTACAGGGCCTCCAGCGCTTCGGTGATCTGTTGCGCCCGGTCTCGGTGGGCCTCGCCGGGCAGGCCCAGCTCGGCGGCAATGTCCGCCAGGGCCAGCTCCGACACCGCCAGCAGCGTGTTGAACAGCGGATCCTCCATCAGGAACGGGTAGTCCGCATCGGCGTCGTCGCAGCCGTGATCCCGGTAGCGCTCAGCCATCCAGAAGTATTTGCCGTACTCCTTCTGGCTGGGCCGCTCGCCGGCGTCGGCGTGCTGCAGGTCGGGCCGGTTCAGTTCGGTTTTGCTGTCCGCCGGGATCCGTTTCATCACCGTGTCCCACAGCGGCGAATTGTCCGTGCCGGACTCCCAGGGGTGCACGATGCAGGCCAAGCCGGACCCGCCGCGGTCGCGGCGGCCGGACAGGTATTCGTGCCAGCGGACCAGCTTGGAGTAGTTCCGCTCCAGGAAGGAGCGGCGGCGGGATTCGGCGGGGTCGGCCTGGTGGATTTTCCAGACAGCCCACGCGTGGTTTGGCGGCTGGACCAAGCCTGCGGTCTCCACCTGCTTCGGGGAGCCGGGAATGAGGCGGGACTGCCAGAACGATGCCCCCGGGGCGTAGTCCTCGTCCCTGTGCGGATCGAAGATGATCTGCGGCAGCCGGCCGTCATCCCACTGGCCGGCGAAGAGGGCATCCATCTCCTGGCCCGCGCGGCGGGGTGAGATCCGGCTGAGGCCCATGGCAATGAAGGACGAATCCCAGCTCCACTGGTGGGGATAAAGGCCGGCGGCCGGAACCGTGTGGGTCGTGCGCCAGTTGGCCTCCAGCACCGCCGTGGAGCGCGCGGCGATCAGCGCGGCCATTACTGATAATCCGCCGTCACTTGTCCCCGAAACGGCTGTCACAGGTATCGCCCCAACAGGGAGGGCACCCGGGGAAGGACTTCCTCCGCCGGTCCGGACAGCCGGGATTCCAGGGCCACTGTGCCCTGGTAGCCGATGGATTTCAGCGTCGCACCAAAGAGGGCCCAGTCGATGTGCCCGGCACCGGGTTCGAGGCGATTGGAATCGCTTGCTTGAATGTGGCCGACGTATCCGGCGGCGTCCTGGAGGGCCGCTGCAGGGTCGCTTTCCTCAATGTTCATGTGATAGGTGTCCGGAGCCAGGCGTACGGCGTCCAGGCCCACAAGCGTCAGCAGCCGCACGCCGTCGGCGAGGGTGTTGATCATGTGGTCCTCATAGCGGTTCAGGGGTTCAAGATAGATCTCCACCCCTTCGGCGGCCGCATGCTCGCCAAGCTCCGTGAATGATGCCACCAGCACGGCGGTGTCCTCTTCCTCGGTGCGCGGCGGGATGAATGGAGGAAGGCGCTTGGAGAACATGCCGTAAGAGGCCGGCGTCATGACGCCCCTGCCACCGATCTCGGCCATGACGCTCAACTGCGATTTGAGCTGGACGACGGCGTCCTTCCGCAGTTCGTCGTCGAAGGCTCCGACAAAGTGGGACATCTCCACGCAGGCGGTAGGCATGACCACACCGGCATCCCGGGCCCGGCGCAGTTCTGGCAGGCGCTCCTGGAACTGCAGGCCGCCGGCGGACCGCAGTTCAATGCCGCCGAAGCCCCAGGCAAGGGCTTGGTCGAATTTCTCTTCCAGGCTCGTACCGGGCAGGTGCTGCTCCTGGACGGTGATGAGAGTCATGGGAACTCCAATACGACCTGGAGGGCGGACTCCGGGTCCGTGTCCAGGAGTTCGTAGGCTTTGGTGGAATCCGCCAGGGAAAAGGTGTGAGTTACCAGGGCCGGCGCGTTCACCCGGCCGTCGGCGAGGTGGTCCACCACGGTTTGCTGCAGCCGGGGTACGGTCCAGCGGGAGCGGAGCCTGTTAGGAACGGAGCCGATCTGGGAAGCGAGGAGCTGAACCCGGTTATGGTGGAACTCCTCACCGAACCGGACACCGGCGGCTTCGCCCTGATAGAAGCCGGCGGCGATGACGGTGCCGTCGGCACCTACCGCCCGGGTGGCTTCGTGCAGTGCACGGTAGTTTCCGCTGAGTTCGATGGCCACGTCCACGCCGGCGCCGCCGGTGATGCGCCGGATGTCCCCTGCCAGTTCCGGGGCGGGGACGAGGGCATGCAGGGCACCCCATTCGAGGGCACGCCGGCGGCGGGCCTGGATTCCGTCCACGGCGATCACCTTAGCCCCGTTAAGCACTGCGAAGCGGGTGGCAAGCAGTCCGATGACGCCCTGGCCAAAGATGGCCACGGTGGAGCCGGGGCCCAGGTCCGCGGCCAGCACTGCACTGAGGGCGATCGCGCCAACCCGCACAAAGGCGCCGGCGAGGGGATCCATCCCCTCCGGCAGCACGTGGCCCCGCAGTGATTCTGCCGCGAGAACGCCTTCGTCCCGGTGGCCCCAGATCCCCCAGACCAGGTCGCCCACCCGCACGGGAGGATCGGCATCAACGGTGTCCACCGCCTGTCCTGCCTGCGGTGCCAGCTCCACCACTTCGCCCACTTCGGAATATCCCCAGCCATCCAGCGGATAGCCAAGCGCCTCCTGCCCAGGCTGGAACAGCCGCGAGTCGGGATCCCAGATGGATGTCAGGTAGGGGTTGGTGCCGCGGTAGGCAGTGAGCTCGGTGCCCGCCGAAATGCCGGAATAGATGGTCCGCACCCGCGCCTGACCGGCTTCGAGCGGAACGGAAGGCTGGTCGATCACGGCGACGCTGCGGGGCGCGGCCATGCGGAGGAAGCGGGACACTTCGGATCGATCCTTAGGAAGGTGAGGTGGCTAGGACTGTGATGGAAACGACATTAGCATAACAACTAGCCTACTTGTGTATATACGTTAGGCATAACTAGCAATATCTTCATCACATGGTTTCCGACGCCTCCACGAGGCAATCCCATGCCCGCAATCCCGGCTGTGAAAGTCGGGCTGGTGGGCGCCCCGCACCGGCTGGACCTCATGGAACTCGCTGCCGGACCGGTCCAGGCAGTTCGCGCCGAAGGCAACAAGGACTACGTCACCCTGAGCACATTCCACAGTGACGGAGCATGTGCGGCCCCATACCGTTGTCCAGTTGCCCGGCCAGGACGGCGTGCAGTAGTCGGAGTGCCCGGTCTTTTGGCCGAATCGCCCGGCATCAGCCTTTCTCCGCGCCGGCAGTGAGGCCCTCGGTGAGGAGCCGCTCAGCAGCGAAGAAGATGATGATGATGGGCAGCGTGAGGATCACCGAACCGGCCATCAGCACGGTGGTGGGCACTTCAATGCTGCCGGCCAGCTGGGAGAGGCCCAGCGAGACGGTCCAGTTGGAACGGGTGTTTACCAGGAACAGCAGGGCGAAGAGGAACTCGTTCCACGCGATCATGAACACGAACAGCCCGTTGGAAATGATGGCCGGCATGGCCAGCGGCAGGCTGATACGGCGCAGCACGCCGAGCCTGCTGCAGCCGTCCAGGGCCGCGGCTTCCTCCAAGCTGGTGGGAATGGTGTCGAAGTAATTGCGCAGCATGTAGATGGTGACCGGGATGACCTGGGCCACGTACACGATGAGCAGCGCCACCAACTGGCCACGCAGGCCAAGCCGCGTGAAGAAGGTGAACAGCGGGATGGCCAGCAGGATGCTGGGGAACAGGTACACGGCCAGGAACAGCGCACTGATCTGGCGGCGGCCGAAGAAGTTCAGCCGGCTGATGGCGTAGGAGCCTGGAATAGCCACCAGCAGCGAAATCAGCACCGTTCCCAGCGCCACCATGGCACTGTTGCCCATGAACCTCAGGAAACCTTGGCCGCCGTCCTCCTGCGGAGTCATGATGTTGCGGTAGGAACTCCAATCCAGTTCGCCGAACGGAATGGCCAGCGAGCCGGGATCGCGCAGCAGCGAGTCAAGGGGCCTGATGGAGAGGATAAACATGTAATAGAACGGGAACAGCGTCACCAGCACCAGGCCCACGATCACTACCCAGCGGAGCACACCGAAGACCTTGGTCTCGATCACGTCCCGCGTCCAGCGCGAACCTTCCGGAGGCCGGGACGGGGAGGCCGGGCGTCTCGTTTCGACGGGGACAGCCATCAGGAGACCTCCTCTTTCTTGCCGAAGAATTTGATGTAGATTCCCACCATCAGGCCGAGGATTACGGCCAGCACCAGCGCCTGGGCAGACGCGGCACCAATATCGCCACGCGCGGTCAGGAAGTTGAACACGGTCACGGCCACCACTTCGGTGCCGCCGCCACCGCCGGTGAGCAGGTAGATGTCATCGAAGCTGTTGAACGTCCAGATGAACCGCAGGACAGACAGCATGGCAATGGTGGGCAACAGTTGCGGAAGGATGATGTGGACAAAGCGCTGGATGGGGGTAGCCCCGTCCACCCTGGCGGCCTCCTCCAGGCTGTCCGGGATAGCGTTGATCCGGGCAGTGAGGAACAGGAAGGCGAACGGGAAGGACCGCCACATTTCAAAAACGATAACGGCAATAAGTGCCGTGGGGATTTCGAAGTTCAGGCCAAGGAAGGAGACTTCCCTGGCCCGCTCGCTGAGGAACGGGATGGATTCCTCCCAGCCGAGCAGCCGCTTTCCCCAATAGTTGATGAGGCCAAACTGCGGATCCAGCATGGTGGTCCAGGTAAATGTCACAGCCACGATGGGCGATACGTAAGGGATCAGCATGGACGCGCGGATCAGGGTCCTGCCCTTGAACGGCTTCCGAAGGGCAAGTGCCGCGATCAGCCCTAGGATGATCGCCCCAGCGGTCCCGAAGATGGAGTAGGCCAGCGTAGTGCCGAGCGACGTGAAGAAGCTGCTCGTGAACACGCTGTCGAAGTTGGCCACCGTATACGGGCCGAAGATGCCGGCGGCACGGATATTCAGGATCCGCACACGCTGGAACGCCAGCAGCAGGGTCCAGAGGATCGGCAGAACCACCATGACCAGAACCAGAACCAGCGTGGGCGAAAGCAGCGTAAGTCCGGCCCGCTGCTCCTCCCTGGCCATCGGTGAAAGCTTGCGGCGCCCCCGCGGGCCGGCGGCTGATGCCGGCGGCCCGGCAGGAACGTCTTTTTTGACCGAACTCACTTCAGCGAGCCCTGGATGGAGCGAAGGGATTCCGCGGCCTGCTTGGCTGCGGTTTCAGGATCGACTCCGCCGGAAGTGACGTCACTGACCGCCTTGGCGATGGGCAGTTCGCCCAAGGCTGCGCCCACCAGGTCGCCCTGGCCCTGGGTGATGCCCCAGCGCTTCAGGTCATCCGGACCCTGCTCAAGGATGGAGAGGACGTCCTCGGAGTAGAAGTTGCCCAGAGGTTCTTTCCGGTCCACACCGGCGGGCATGGTCTTCCACTTGTCCGAGTATTCAGTCGGCTTGTCCGCCGTTCCCGCACGGACCGGAAGCCTGCCTTCGGGGGCGATGGACAGCCAGTCAACATAGCCGTCGGTCATGAAGTACTCCACGAACTTCTTCGCGGAATCCGAGGCAGAGTCCTTCATGACTGTCCAGGACACAATCTCGCCGAACTGGGCTGGCTGCTCGCCGTCGGGTCCCTGGATACCTGTCACGACGCCCGTGTTCTTGGCGAGGAAGGCAGGGTCGGCAACGCACTCCGGGCACGTGGGCTTGGCGTTGTCACGCAGGCCCGCCATCTCGTCCAGGATGAAGGTGGACCATATAGCCATGGCTGCCTGGCCGGCGAAGTAGGAAGCGCGGACCGTGTCCACATCCTGGGCGCCCGGAACGGAGTACTGGGTCAGCATGTCGCGGTAGAACTCAAGGGCACCCACACACTCGGGGCTGTCAAAAGTGATGTCCCCCTTGTCATTGACCATTTCGCACCCGTTGCCCTGCGCAATATGTTCGAAGGTCTGCTGGGTAAACGCCTCGCCGGGCTTATTGGCTGCCGCAAGGCCTGCGAGCTGCGGGGTATCCAGCTTTTGCGCCGCTGCCTTGATGTCGTCATAGGTCTTCGGTGCCGCAATGCCGGCCTTATCGAAGAGGTCTTTCCGATAGTAGAGGAGCTGCTGCCAGGAGGAGTCGGGGACCGACAGCTGCTGGTCGCCGTCTCGCGTCAGCTCGAGGGCCCGCTCGGAGAATGTGCTTGCACCCAGGCTCTCGATGACGGCCTTGTTGCCTGCGGGGTCAACCAGGTCGTTAGCGGCGAGCGTGCGGACCTGCGCAAGTGAAATGGAGCCGATGACATCCGGGAGGTCCCCTGCCGCAGCGGATGAGGTCAGGACCTGGTTGAACTGGTCCTCCGGCACGCCCACCAAGTCAACCTGAACGCCCGTGGCGGCGGTGAACTTGGCGATGATCTCCTCCGTTTTGGCGACGCGATCCGGCAGGGTGTCCGCGGTCCAGACGGTGATCGCCTGCGTGCCGCCAGTGGTTTGGCCGCCATTCGAACCTTCGTTGGGTGTGCAGCCTGCCAGCATTGCCATGGTCAGCGATGCTGCCGCAATCACGGCCACTTGTGAGCGGCCTCTGGTTCTCATCACTTCGATGCTCCTGTCTTCGGCGGCCCCGGAACCGGTGCCGCGGATTCGCGCGCTGGGCCCCCGTTCCCGTCTGGCCCGGACCGCTTCGGCCGGGCCAGCAAACAGGTGCCGAAAGACTTCCCGACCGTGAGCGCAGTCACAAGCCGGAACTTGTGCCTAAAGGCTATCCAAATGTTGTCTAGCTGTCTAGCATTAGCTGCAGGGTCAATCGACACGGGCGCAGGCAGGTTGTGCTTCCTCCACCTCAGGAGCACCTAGGATTGCCAAAGTGCCTTTCAACCGTAGGAGCCGCAGATGTACGTGGGACCAGGGGACGTCCTTCAGCTGATCCGGTCAGGTAAGGCCCGGACGCGCGGGGACCTCCAGGAAGAAACAGGCATGTCCCGCATGACGGTGGCCCAGCGCGTGGATGCGCTCCTGAAGGCTGAACTGATCCGCGAGGCCGGCACTGCCAGGCCATCCGGCGGACGCCGCCCCACTGACCTGGCCTTCAACCTCCAGCACTCCTGCACGATTTCAGCGTCGGTTGAAACAACCTCCACCCGCGTCGCCCTCACCGACCTCAGCGGGGCCATCGTGGCCGATGAGCATCTGGATATAGCGGTCGACGACGGTCCGGAGAAAGTCCTGCACGGCATCATCGAAGCGGGATACAGACTCCTCAAGAGGTCCAAGACGCCGGCGTCGAAGATCTCGGGGGTGGGTGTCTCCATCCCCGGCCCGGTGGATCCGCACACACTCCGGCCCAGCCAACCGCCCATCATGCCCGGCTGGGACGCCTACCCGATAGTGGAGTTCATCCAGGACGCGTTCCCGGTTCCTGTCCTAGTGGAGAACGACGCGGACGCGATGGCTGTGGGCGAATACAGTGCCGGGTTCGCCGGCACCACTTCGCTGTGCCTGGTGAAGGTTTCCACCGGCATCGGCACCGGACTGGTCATCGACGGGCGGATCTACCAGGGCGTCGACGGCGGCGCGGGCGACATCGGCCACGTCCGCCACCCTGCTTTCGCTGAGCTGCAGTGCCAATGCGGCTCCTTCGGCTGCCTCGCCGCAGGAGCCAGCGGAGGCGCGATCGCCCGCGCGCTCGCAGGCCTGGGCATCGATGCGTCCTCGGGGCGGGATGTGCGCCAGCAGCTGCTGGCGGGAAACGTCGACAGCATGCGGCTGACACATGAGGCGGGCCGGCGGCTCGGCGAAGTGATGGCCACCGTGGTGTGCCTGCTTAACCCGGCAGTCCTGCTCATTGCCGGAGACCTCGCCTCGTCCTCACTGATCGGCGGCATCCGCGAAACGCTGTACCCCATGTCGCTCCCCCGGGCCACGCGTCACCTTGACGTCCGGCTTGCAGCCCTGGGGGAGGACGCCGGAATCCGCGGGATGTCCTCCCTGTTGGTGAACCAAGTTTTCTCTGCTTCCGCGGTCAACGCCCGGCTCGGCTGAGCGCGGCCGGCAACTGACCGCTACGCCCGGGCCCGCGGGGCCAAGGCGGTGTTCAGGAACTCCAGGTGCGCCGGCGTGATGGCCACCGTGGCCGCCGCATAATCCGGGTGCTTGCGGACGTACTTCTTGATGAAGGGGCAGACCGGGACGATGGCGCGGCCCTCGTCAACCGTTTCATTGAGCGCCACCTTGGCGAGCTTGCCTGCAAGTCCCTGGCCGCCGTATTCCTCATTGATCACCGTGTGGTAGAAAATCCGCTGCGGCGAGCCGCCGCCGTCGTACTCCTTGTACACGGCTTTACCAATGACGTTCCCGCCGGTCAGCACTTCGAAGCGCTGGCGCTCCGGGTTGTGGCGGATGGTGACATCGTGCACGGGATCTCCTCGGTTCGGCTTCTCGTACAGCCTAACCTCGGTACCCCCGCCGTTATTTCGTCTCCCGCTAACAGGCAACGTTGAGCGCGTTCACGGCTGCTTCGGCCATCTCGAGCGACCGCCAGTCTTCGAAACCAACCGGGTCCGGGACGGGTTCACGGGCCACCGCCATAGCCACCTGCCGGGACCCGTCTGCGCTGATCAGCGCGAGTGCCGCGTATCCCCGCGCCACACCGACATGGCCGAAATAGTCATTGTTGGAACACGAGTCGTACTGCCTCACAAGGCCAAGCCCGAACGTTTCGTACTTCGGATGATGCATCTCCTGCACGCTTTGGAGCGTCAGCAGGGTCCCTTTCTGCAGGGCGGCGAAATAGGTGTTGAGTTCCGGGACGGTGGAAATCATCCCGGTGTCGGGGGAACCGTGGTGGAACGGAACTAGGGCCTTGTCCTCCAGCTCGCCGGTTTCCGTCCGCGTGTAGCCGTGGAGCATCCGCTGCGGGCCCGGCTCCTCCCCCGTCATCAGGGTGTCCTGCAGCGCCAAGGGCACCACGTTGTCGTCGTGAATGACCGCTCCGATGTCCTTGCCCCGCAGCTTCTCGACGAGGAGGGCTAACGCCGAATAATTCGTGGCGGAGTAGCTGTACAGGCTGCCCGATCCGCCGGTCCAGGGCATGCCCGCAACGAACGACACACGTTGTTCATGGGTGAAGGGCCCGTCACCCATGTGGATGGGCGATACCCAATAGTCGGGCATCCCGGACCGGTGGCTGAGGAGGCTGCGTATGGTGATGGGTCCAGGCGGCTTGATGACGTTCTCGAAGTCCGGCAGGTACTTCTGGATAGGGTCATCCAGCTGGACTTTTCCCTCCTCCACCAGCTTCATGACGGACACCGCCACCATGGTGGTGGTGATGTCGCCGATATGGGTTTGGTCCGTCAACTGCACGGGTTCCTGGGTTTCAAGGCTGCGGACGCCTTCGGCCGAGGACCATTCGCCCAGCCTTGACTTCAGCTGGATGATGACGGCCGTCGCTCCCCCTGCGCGCATTTCCGCGCTGTACTTTTCCAGCACTCCCACAAAAGCCCGCGGCGCCCGGGCAGTGGCGGACGCCGCCGTCGTGGATTGAACAGTCGGGGACTGCTGATCTGGCGGATCCGGGGCGCCGGTGCAGCCTGCGAGCGAGGCCACCAGCGCGGCCGCTGCCACGGCGATCGCAAGGCCGGAGGAGCTGAAACCATGAACGGCTGCCTGCATCCCACGTCCCTTCACGGGGCCGGTCAGCAACTGAACTCCCAAGAGACCGCCAGCTGCCCCGGCACCTTCGATATTCCTCAGGGCAAACCGGGGTGTCAAGGACGCTGCCGCAGCCGGTGACGCAGCCGCCCAGGCCTTGTAGTGTCGTGGGCAATGGGCAAGGACTCCCCTGCCGCCCACCAGCAGCGAACCGGCAACCTAGGAGCGAACATGACTGTTGACGAGAACGAAGCCCAGGTCCTGGACCAGTGGACCCAGCGACTGGCCCAGGCACTGCAGATCCTTGACCTGGAGGTGGATCAGGAACTCCTCCTTGACCTGGCCAGGAAGTCTGCCGGCTCGGTGATCCATGCGGCTGCACCGGTCACCACGTTCCTGGTGGGTTACGCCGCAGGGCTCGCCGCTGGCAACGGCAGCGCCGGATCCAAGGAAAAGTCGACGGCGGCAGTCACCCAGGCGGCCGACGTCGCCTTCCGGCTGTGCGAGGACGGGCACGACGGCGGCCCGGCGGCTGGGGGCTGGGCGGACACCGGTCAGTAACGGGTCTAGGCAGGCTCAACCACCGGCTACGGGCTCCAGCCGGACGATCACTTCCTTCGACGCCGGCGTCTGGCTGCCCTCGGCCACGCTGTCCAGCGGCACCAGCACGTTGGCCTCAGGGTAGTAGGCTGCCGCGCAGCCGGCCGCCGTGGGGTAGGAGACCACCCGGAAGTTCCGCAGCACCCGCTCCACGTTGTCCTGGTACACGCCGTGGATATCCACGTGCTGCCCGTCGCTGAGTCCCAGTTCGGCGAGGTCCCCGGGGCTGACAAACACCACTTCGCGGCCCTTCTTGATGCCCCGGTAGCGGTCGTTGTTGCCGTAGATGGTGGTGTTGAACTGGTCGTGCGAGCGCATGCTCTGCAGGATCAGTGTTCCGGCCGGCCGCTCCATATGTTCGAGCTCGTTGACGGTGAGCATGGCCTTGCCCGTCGGGGTGGTGAACGTCCGCGAATCCCGTGGCCCGTTCGGGAGCACAAAACCACCGTCCTGCCGGATCTTCCGGTTGTAGTCCTCGCAGCCGCTGACCACGTGCGAGATGTGGTCCCGGATGAGGTCGTAGTTCTTCTCGAACCCGGCCCAGTCCGCCTGCACGGAGTCACCCACCACTTTTTGGGCCAGCCTGCTGACGATTGCCACTTCGGACAGCAGGCCCGGCGCCACCGGCTCCACCGTCCCGTGTGAGGCATGCACGGCGCAGACCGTGTCCTCCACGGACACAAACTGCGGACCCGATTCCTGCATGTCAATCTCCGTGCGGCCCATCGTGGGCAGGATCAGCGCCTCGGCGCCGGTGACCGTGTGCGAGCGGTTGAGTTTGGTGGAAATCTGGACCGAGAGCTCGGTGTTCTCCATGGCCGCAAACGCCGCGTGGGTGTCCGAAATGGCTCCCACGAAGTTACCGCCCATGGCCACGAAAACCTTGATGCCGCCGTCGCGCATTTGCCTGATGGTTTCGACGGCGTCGACGCCGTGTTCGCGCGGCGGTTCGAAGCTGAATTCCTTGCCGAGGGCGTCCAGGAATGCCGGCGGCATCTGCTCCCAGATGCCCATGGTGCGGTCGCCCTGGACGTTGCTGTGACCGCGGATGGGAGAGGCTCCCGCGCCGGGCTTGCCGATGTTGCCCCGGAGCAGCAGGAGGTTGATGATCTCCTTGATGGTGGCCACGCCCTTCTTGTGCTGGGTGATGCCCATGGCCCAGGTGATGATCACCTTCTCCGCCCTGAGATAGCGGTCCGCGAGCTCGTCGATATCCTCGGTCCGCAGGCCGGTGGCCGCCAGCACGGCAGCTTCGTCCAGCTGGGAAAGGTGCTCGCGAAGCTCCTCCAGACCTTCGCAGTGTTCGGCGAGGAACGGGTGGTCCAGCACCGTGCCCGGATTCGCAGCTTCGGCGTCCAGGACCCGCTTGGAGACGGCCTGGAGCAGGGCCATATCCCCGCCGATGCGGACCTGCAGGAACTGGTCGGCGATCTCCGTGCCGCGGCCAATGATCCCCTTGACCTTCTGCGGGTTCTTGTAGCGCATCAGGCCCGCTTCCGGCAGCGGATTCACGGCCACAATGTTGGCTCCCGCCTCCTTGGCTTCCTCCAGCGCGGTCAGCATCCGAGGGTGGTTGGTGCCCGGGTTCTGGCCCATCACGATGATCAGGTCCGCCTTGGCGAAGTCATCGTAGGAGATGGTGGCCTTGCCGATGCCGATGGTCTGGCCCATGGCCCAGCCAGAGGACTCGTGGCACATGTTGGAGCAGTCCGGCAGGTTGTTGGTCCCGTAGGCCCGGACAAACAGCTGGTAGAGGAACGCGGCCTCGTTGGAGGTTCGGCCGCTGGTGTAGAAGGCGGCCTGGTCCGGGCTCGGCAGCCCCTTGAGCTTGTCGGAGACGATGGTGAACGCCTGCTCCCAGCTGACCGGCCGGTAGTGGTCCTCCCCCGCCGGCTTGTGGACAGGCTCGGTGAGGCGCCCCTGCATCCCCAGCCAGTACTCGGACCGCTGCCGCAGGTCACTGACCGGGTTCTCGGCCCAGAATTCGGAACCGATCACCACCGGAGTGGCCTCCCAGGTGACAGCCTTGGCGCCGTTTTCGCAGAACTCGAACGTCTTGCGGTGCCCCGGGTCCGGCCACGCGCAGCTCATGCAGTCGAAACCGTCCTTCTGGTTCAGGGCGAGCAGGGTTTTCCCGGTCCTGACCAGGCCCATGTGCTGCACGGCCGGCTCCAACGAGTGGTAGACGCCCGGGACTCCGGCGGCCCACGTCTTGGGGTGGCCGCTGACCTCGATGTCAGCCTCGTTGGCCTCTTCCACGTGCGGGTTCTTGCGTGCCACGTTGCACTCTCCTTGGTTCAAGCCCTCACCGTCAACGCACCGGTTTTCAGCGGTTTGACGGTCCCAGTCCACCCTTGTTCAGGGGGTTATCCAAGTCAAGCAGGACTAACGGCAAACGCCTAGGTAGGGTGGACAGATGGACGTCCCTCCCTTTGTCTGGACCCTGACCATCGCAGGAATCGTGGGCCTGCTGGCCTTCGATTTCTTCTTCCATGTCCGGAAAGCCCACACGCCCTCATTGAAGGAATCGGCCATCTGGTCCTCCATCTACGTGGGGATCGCCCTCCTCTTTGGCCTGGGCGTACTGTGGTTCGGCGGCACCACCATGGGCACCGAGTACTTCGCCGGGTACATCACGGAGAAGGCCCTGTCCGTGGACAACCTCTTTGTGTTCCTGATCATCATGGCCAGCTTCAAGGTCCCCCGCGCGGACCAGCAGAAGGTGCTGCTCTTCGGCATCGTGTTTTCGCTGATCGCCCGGACGGCGTTCATTTTCCTTGGCGCCGCTTTGATCAACACCTTCGCCTGGGTGTTCTACCTCTTTGGACTCATCCTGCTGATCACCGCGGGGAACCTGCTCAAGCCCGACGGCCACGACGAAGACGCCGAAGGCCTGGTGGTCAGGCTCGCCAAGAAGTACCTCCCGGCGTCGGCCCATTACGATGGCGACAAACTCTTCACCCAGGAGAACGGCAAACGCGTCCTCACCCCGATGCTCCTGGTGATGTTGGCCATTGGCGGCACCGACATCCTGTTTGCACTGGACTCCATCCCCGCCATCTTCGGCCTCACGCAGAACGTCTTCATCGTCTTCACGGCCACCGCGTTCTCGCTCATGGGCCTGCGCCAGCTCTTCTTCCTGATCGACGGACTGCTGGACCGGCTAATCTTCCTTGCCTACGGTCTCGCCGCCATCCTCGGCTTCATCGGCGTCAAGCTCATCCTGCATGCCCTGCACGAGAACACGCTGCCGTTCATCAACGACGGCGGGCACGTCAACGTCATCGAAGTCAGCACCGGCGTTTCCCTGACCGTGATCCTGGGCGTCCTGGCGGTCACCGTCCTGGCCTCGATCTTCAGCCCCAAAGGCAAGGCCAAGAACGCTGTGTCCGGAGCAAGGCGGCACGCCACCGAATACCTGGACCTCAACTACGAGACGGACATCGCCGAGCGCGACCTGATCTTCGCCAGGATGGTCCGCGAGGAAGACCAAATCCGCAAGCTTCCGGAGAAGTACAAACGGCTCATCCGCAACGAAACCGAATTTATGGACCTCCTCCGCAAAGCCCGCGCCGAGCACGACCAGGCCCAGGTCCGGGCAGCCCAGGAGTAGCCGGGGCCTGATTGTCAGCCCCTCTTGCTAGATTCAAACCAGCGTCAGGGGAACTGTCCTCCGGCCAGGCACGTCAATGGGGAGGCCCCGTGTTTCTGCTCGATCCAGCCAGCGCTGATCCCGGTACTGTTGATCCGCGCCTCGCTGATCCCCGCCGGGCGGATTCCGGTTCCGGCGCGCCGCAGGACCTGGTGTTTTCCGCCAGCGACCTGGTGGCCGCCAGCGAATGTGAGTACCGCACGCTCCGCGTCCTGGACGAGAAACTGGGCCGGACCCCCAAGGCGCAGTTTCCCGACGACGAAATGCAGCGCCGTGCCGGGGCGCTCGGTGACAAGCACGAGGCCAAGGTCCTGGCCGGCCTGATCGCGCAGTACGGCGCTTGGGACGCCAGCCGCGGGGCCGGGGTGTACTCGATCGAGCGCGGGGAAAACACGCGCGGCGAGCTGCTGGCCAAGCACGCCGAAACGGAACTGGCGCTCCGAGCCGGAGCCGACGTCGTTTTCCAGGCAACCTTCTTCGACGGCGAGTTCCTGGGCTACGCCGACTTCATCGTCAACGAGGCCGCCGGCACCGGAAACCCGGGGCGCTATGAGGTCTGGGACACCAAGCTGGCACGGCACGCCAAGGTTGGCGCTCTCCTGCAGCTCGCCGCCTACGGCGACCAGCTCATCGGCATGGGCCTGGACCCGTCGCCCCGGGTCACGCTGGTGCTGGGCGCCGTGGTGGACGGCGATTACGTCCGCAGCCACCACTCCCTGCCGGACCTCCTGCCGGTCTTCCGCGAGCGCCGCGACCGCTTCCGCACCCTGACCACCGCCCACCGGGAGGCCGGTTCTGCGGTGCAGTGGCAACAGCCCGGCGTCGCGTTCTGCGGGCGGTGCAACTACTGCGCCGAGCAGGTCCAGTCCCACCGGGACCTCCTGATGGTGGGCGGCATGACCACCCTCCGGCGGAAGAAACTCATCGCCGATCACATCACCACCATCGACGCTCTGGCGGATCTCCCGCTCAGCAAGGCCACCGGCTCGGTGGCCCGGCTCCGCGACCAGGCCAGGATGCAGCTGGGCCGGGACGTTCCGGACGGTTCCCGCACCTTCGCCAAGGACGGCGAGGAGCACACCGTCACGTTCAAGGTGCTGCCGGAGAACGCCCTGGCAGAGATTCCGAAACCCAGTCCCGGCGACATCTTCTTCGACTTCGAGGGCGATCCCCTCTGGCAGGACCCCGCCACCGGCAAGTGGGGGCTGGAGTACCTGTTCGGCGTCATCGAGGCGCCTGTGTTTGACGGTGACGCTGCTGACGCCCACGCCGCCGACAAGCCCGTGTTCCGGCCCTTCTGGGCGCATTCGCGCAACGAGGAGCGGCAGGCCTTCCTGGACTTCCTCGCCTACGTCGAAGAGCGCCGCGCCAAGTATCCGGACATGCACGTCTACCACTACGCCGCCTACGAGAAATCGGCGCTGCGGAACCTGTCCGTCACGCACCTCGCCGGCGAGGACATCGTGGACAACTGGCTCCGCGACGGCCTTCTTGTGGACCTCTACGCCACCGCCCGGCATTCGCTCCGGATCTCCGAGCCCTCCTACTCCATCAAGAAGCTCGAGCCCCTGTACATGGGCAGCAACCTCCGCTCCGGGGACGTCAAGGACGCCGGAGCCTCGGTAGTGGCATATGCCGGTTACTGCGCCGCCCGGGACGACGGCGACGCCGCCACGGCCGCTCACATCCTGGCCTCCATCTCCGACTACAACGAGTACGACTGCCTCTCCACCCTCCGCCTCCGCGACTGGCTGCTTGGCCTGCGCGGGACGTCTGCCTCACGCGCGCCGTCAACCGGAACAGCCGACGACGGCGGGCGGCCGGTGCCGTCGTCGTCCGCAGCTGCTGCCCCGCCACCAATTCCGGAACCCGAACCAACACCGGAGGAGCGCCGCCTGCAGGACTACCTGGCCGGCCTCCCGGACAACCGGCCGTGGACCAACGACGAACGGGCCATCGCCATGGTGGCCGCCGCCACCGGATACCACCGCCGCGAGCGCAAGCAGTTCTGGTGGGAACACTTCGACCGCACCGAGTCCGAGATCGACCACTGGTCCGAGCACCGCAACGTGTTTGTGGTGGATACCGCGGAAATACTGACCGACTGGGAGCTCGCAAAGCCCACGGCCCGGATGCGCACCCGCACGCTGAGGCTGACCGGAGTCATGAGCGAAGGGTCGGAGTTCAAACCCGGGAGCACCTGGTGCCGGCTCTACGACTCCCCGGTCCCTGATGGCCTGGACGATCCGCTGGGAACCACCACGGGCCGCGGCTTCACCTTTGGCACGCTGGTGACCGCTGTGGAGGACCACCCGCGGGTGGCCGGCCAGACCATGATCACCATCGAAGAGCGGGAAACCGGAAAAGTCCCCGCCTACCCGCACATTCCGGTGGCGCTCACCGAGGACCAGCCCATCCGCACCGCCAGCATCGAAGCCGCGCTGGCCGAGCTGGCCCAGAGGGTCGGCGCCTCGGTCCCCGTCCTTCCGGAACACCCCGGGGTCGACATCCTGCGCAAGCTGCCGCCGCGCTTCCAGTCGATGCCGGGTCCCGCCGCCGTCGGCAAGGACGTCGCTGGTGCAGCCGACTACGTCACGGCGATCACCGCCACGCTGCTGGACCTCGATCATTCGTACCTTGCCGTGCAGGGCCCTCCCGGGACCGGCAAAACCTACGTCGGCTCGCATGTCATCGCCCGGCTGGTGGAGCAGGGCTGGAAAATCGGGGTGGTGGGGCAGTCCCACGCAGTGGTGGAGAACATGCTGTGCACCGCGATCGAAACCGCCGGTGTGGATCCGGCGCGGGTGGCGAAGAAGCTGGCCGCCCCGCACTCCGTGCTGTGGCACCGCACGTCCGACGACGACGTCGCCGCGTTGCTCGCCTCCCCCGGCGGCTGCCTGGTGGGCGGCACCGCCTGGACCATGACGGGCAGGTCCGTCCCCGCCGGATCCTTGGACCTGTTGGTCATTGACGAGGCGGGCCAGTTCTCGCTTGCCAACACCGTGGCCGTGGCCCGCGCGGCCAAGCGGCTCCTGCTCCTCGGTGACCCGCAGCAGCTGCCGCAGGTCACGCAGGGCTCGCACCCGGAGCCCGTGGACGAGTCTGCCCTGGGCTGGCTCGCTGCCGGGCACGCCACCCTCCCCGGCGAACTGGGCTACTTCCTGGCGGACAGTTGGCGCATGTACCCGGACCTGTGCCGGGCCGTGTCCGTCCTCAGCTACGACGGAAAACTCGAGGCTGCGCCTGCGGCATCCCTCCGCAGCCTCGCGGAACTGCCGGCCGGGGTGGAAACAGTCTTTGTGGACCACAGCGGGAACACGAAGTCCTCCGCCGAGGAAGCTGCCGAGGTGGTCCGTCAGGCCCAGCGGCACATCGGGCTGAAATGGCTTCCCGGCGACGACAAGCCGGCCAGGCCGCTGACCCCGGAAGACATCCTGGTGGTGGCCGCCTACAACGCCCAGGTCCAGCTGATCCGGCAGGCCCTGCACGACGCCGGGCTGCCGGGTGTCCGGGTGGGCACGGTGGACAAGTTCCAGGGCCAGGAGGCGCCGGTGGTCCTGGTGTCCATGGCCTGCTCCGCGGTTGCCGAGGCTCCGCGCGGGGCCGAATTCCTGCTGAACCGGAACCGGATCAACGTGGCCGTGTCGCGGGGCCAGTGGCGGGCCGTGATCATCCGCTCCCCCGAGCTCACGAATTACATGCCGGCCAAACCGGCCGGCCTCGAGGAACTTGGCGCTTTTATCGGCCTAAGCGCGGGTATCCACAGTGTGCTTACTCACAGCCGCGCAACACCCCAGGCGGCGCCGAAGAAAACGTCACCAACCTCCGCATAGCCCCCGGGCAGGGGCTGGCGGGGAGCCTGTCAGCGGGGCCCTCTCAGCGGGCCCTGAAATCGCGGAACGATCCATCGGCCGCGGAGATGGACTCCTCCACGCGTTCCACCCGGCCGGGGGCTTTCTCCGACCTCAGCCAGTCCAGGAGCTTTTGGATCTGCTGCTCAGGCCCCTCAGCCACGATGGACACCGAGCCGTCGTCGAGATTCCTCACCACACCCTTGAGGGCCAGTTCGTCGGCCTTGCCCATCGTCCAGAAACGGAATCCGACCCCCTGCACCACGCCAAAGACGCGGGCAGAGAGCCGGATATCGCCGTTATCCCGGCGCAGATTATCCCGGCC
>NZ_JAKFFD010000186.1:0-2357 GCF_036675385.1 Pseudarthrobacter sp.
CCGGCTCAGTGCACCGGTTCGGGCTCGTCGTCGAACATCTGGGTTTCCATCCACGCATAGGCGGCTTCGGAGCCTGGCTGGTTGAACAGCACCATCAGCACGACCCATTTCAGGTCGTCCAGATCCAGTTCGTCCTGGTCCAGGGCCATGGCGCGGTCCAGCACCAGCTCGCGCTGATCGGCGTCCAGGATCCCGTGCTGTTCGAGGAACAGCACGAAGCCGCGGCATTCCACGTCCAGCTTTTCCAGCTCCGGACCATGGTAGACACGGGTAGGGCCGCCGATGCGGGGTTCGCTCGCCGCCGGGCGCTGTTCGGCCAGGGCGTCGAGCCAGTCGAAGGCCTTGCTGATTTCCGCCGGGCTGAAACCCGCCTGGATCAGGCCGTTCTGGATGGAGTCGCGGTCGCGGACGGGATCCGCGTCTTCGGTGAAATAGTGTTCGAACAGGTACAGCAGTACATCCAATATGCTCTCTTTCATTGCCCCTCGGCCTGCGCCAACGACGCTGTGGAGGAAAGAAACCAGGTCTTGCGCGCGTAGCGACCGTGTTCGACCGCCACCCGTCCATCCAGTTCCATGACCAGCAGCATGGAGGACAGTTCGGCGGCCGTCAATCCGGTTCGCTCAATCAATGAATCCATACCTGTTGGGTCGTGACCCAGGGCCTGCCACAAGGGCTGGTAGTTGGGAGGTAGTGGTGCGAGTCGGTCATCGCACCCGATATGGGGACGGATCAAGGCGCCCTCAAGCCTGCTGCGGAGGGCGTGAGCGAGCTCATTGGCCAGCGGGGCGATGGCGGCGAGCACTTCCTGCGCGTTATCCACCAGTCCGGCGCCCTCCCGGATCAGCCGATGGCAGCCCCGCGCCATCGGGTTGTGGATCGAACCGGGAACGGCGAACACCTCGCGCCCGTTGTCGGCGGCCTGGCGCGCGGTGATCAGGGCGCCGGAGCGTTCGGTGGCCTCCACCACCAGGGTGCCGAGGGCGAGCCCGGCGAGGATGCGGTTGCGACTGGGGAAGTGTGCCGGCCTGGCCGGAGTGCCGGGTGGGTGTTCGCTGACCACCGCGCCGCGTGCGGCGATCCGCTCGCGCAAGTTCGTGTGATGTGCGGGGTAGGCCAGGTCCGGCCCGGTGCCGAGGACCGCGATCGTCACCCCGTCCGCTTCTGCCAGCGCGGCCTGATGCGCTGCGGCGTCGATGCCGGCCGCGAGCCCGCTGATCACCGCGGTGCCCGAGGCAGCGAGCGCACGGGCAAAGGCATAGGCATTGTCGCGTCCCCCTGACGTGGGCGAGCGGCTACCGACCACGGCGACGCCGGCATGCCAGAGCAGGGACGGCTCGCCGTCGACAAACAGCACCAGGGGTGGACTGCTGATCCGTCGCAACAGGGGTGGATAGTCGGGGTCGTGCCAGCCGACCAGGTGATGCCGTGGTTGTTCCAGCCAGTCGAGTGCGCGTTGCATTTCCGCCGTATCGGGCTGGCGGATCCGCTGGATCTGCACGTTGTTCAGCCCCGCTGCGCGCCAGGCGGAAGCACCGGCGGCCAGGCAGGCGGCCGGAGTTACGTGGGTGTCGAGCAGGCCACGTCGTGGCGCCACGGCTCCGCCAGCCAGGACCAGTTTCAGCAGTGCGGTGGTGTCTTCTTCATGCATCGGCCCAGCCTAGAGCGGAAACGACGACGGCGCCCTCAGGCGCCGTCGCGTTGATGCATAGGAAGTTTCCTACTGCCGGATTTGGATCAGTAGGTGGCGTCCGGATGCTTGAGCTCGTAGCCCACGCGCGCCGGTTTGGTGCCTTCCATGACCAGGCCATAGCTGACCTTCTCGAAGGTGCGGAACACCATCACGTGGCCGGCGTATTCGTCGGGCAACACGATGTCTCCGGCGCCGCGATCAAGCTCGGTGGGGCGCGAGTCCTCCGGATCGTGCTGGCGGTCGATGATGTGGCTGCCTTCACGCCAGATGGAGAACACCGTGCCGTTGTCGATGCCTTCGCGGCTACCGCCGGAAATGGCAACCACGTCGCGCGGCCCGCCGGAGGTCAGGGCATTGGCTACTGCGGCGATCTGCAGTTTGCCTTCCGGTTGCGGCACCTTGGGCACATGCGGGAAGAACTGCAGGTCATACGGTTGCGCCTCGACCGGGACCACGCGGTCGCCCACGCGGACCTCATAACTGTCGCCTTCCAGCATGAGGGTGCTGGTGTCGGAGCCCGGGGTAACCCCGCGGGTCAGCGTGCCTACGCTGACCTGGGCGAGTTCGTAGCCCAGCAGTCCGAGCTGGGGGCCGGTATCGAGCGCTGCGCTGTTCCAGCTGCGATCCCAGTCGATGGTCTGGGAGCCGATCCGCTTGCCGCGAA
>NZ_JAKFFD010000040.1:0-11883 GCF_036675385.1 Pseudarthrobacter sp.
TTGCCAGGGCAACCATGCCGACGCCGAGCAGCAGGTGCAGGACGTTGTCGAAGCCGTTCAGCGGCACGAAGTTGCCGGCTGAATCCTGGGGGACCACCAGTCCGTAGACGAACAGGACCAGGTAGATGGCGCCGCCGTAGAGGAGGAAGGAGCGGGCGCCCGTGGCGGTCTTTGCCATGAGGAGGCCTGCAGCGCCGAAGAGCAGGTGGACGATGTTGTGCAGGGCCGAGACCTGGAAGAGGCCCAGCAGCATTGCCTCGGAGTGGTGGCCTGCGAAGTGCAGTTCATCGAAGTTGGCCGTGATGCCCGGAACGAAGCCCAGGATGCCGACCAGCAGGAACACTGCACCGACAACTATCGATGCCTTCTGGACGTTGGTGCGGGCTGCCGTTCGGGTGCCGGTGTGCGTTGCCATGGGGATCTCCTGAATGCGATATGTGTTTATGGATCAGCGGGGTTTCTTTCCTGCCGACCCAAGGGGTTATGCCAGCTATTCGGGCGTGACCGCGTGTCGGATGGGTTATTCAGAAAATATTCTCGGGTGCACTCCCAAGTTTCCGCGGGTTCAACCACCGGGGTTGGGGCGTCCGGACCTGACGCACCTGGAAATCGCAGCGGCAAACCATCTTTCCACGGCGCGGGGGGAGTAGCCGGGTTCGGGTTTGCCGGTGGTCGGGCCCGCCGGGCTCAGCCGCCGACGGTATCGGCAGGCTCGACCACCGGGGTTGATCCGCCGTGGATTTCGTATCGGGCCTTGCCGCCTTGCTTGGCCCGGTACATGGCTGAATCTGCCTGCCGCAGCAGCTCCGTCACGTCCGCCGTGTCCGTGGTGCGCTGCGCGACGCCCATGCTCAGCGACACCCGCAGCGACCGGTCACCGATGACGAACGGCTCGCTGAGCGCCTCATAGATCCGCTCGGCGACGGGCCCCGTGGCCGGAGTGCCGTCGTCGTTATCCACAACGACGACGGCGAACTCGTCGCCGCCCAGCCGGGCCACCAGGTCGTGGCCGCGGACGCTGGCCCGCAGCCGCTCTGCCAGCTGCGCCAGCAGCGCGTCACCGCCCTCATGGCCCAGGGAATCGTTGACGTCCTTGAAGTCGTCGATGTCGATGAACAGCAGGCCCTCGTGCCGGGTCCGGCGGTCGCTGTCGGGTTCGAAGGATGCCAGCAGTCGCTCGGCCAGGGCTGCACGGTTGGCGAGCCCGGTGAGGTCATCGTGTGTGGCCCGGTACGTCAGGGCGTTGTGGCTGTCCTGGAGCGCGGCGGCCATCCCGTTGAAGGCCACGGTCACCTCGCCGAGTTCGTCGCGCCGGGCCACGTTCAGGCGGTGGCCGTAGTCGCCGGACTGCAGCTTCAGGACGCCCCGGCGGAGGCTGTTGACGGGCCGCATCAGGTCCTTGACCATCCGGCGCCGGAAATACAGGGTGGCGCCGATGGCCACAACGAACAGCCCGAACCGGCCAATCACCAGAAGCCCTTCAAGTTCGCGTGTGTCCACGAGCCCCCTGTTCAGCGCCAGGAGCGAGGACTGCTGGACGGCGGCCAGTTGCGACCGCACGGTGGAGCTTGCGGCCGCGAAGGCAGCGGCATCAGCTACATTGCTCCCCGTGGGGTTCAGTGCCCGGTCACCCCAGAGGCCGGCCTGCTCCAGTCCCGCCTGCCAGTCCTGCTGGGCCATGGAAAGGGCTTCGGTCCGGCCTTCGTCCGCAACCGGGACGGCGGCGGCCACACGGAAGAGAGCTTCAATGTCCTGCTGCTCCAGGACAAACGCCTCCCTGTTCACGGGCGCCGCCGCCAGCAACTGGTGTCCCAGTTGCTCATGAGCCTCAAGGGCTGCGGCCAGGTCCGCGACGGTGCCGTACTCGGCCTGCAGCCGGCCGTTCGCAGCTTCCATCTCGTTCACCACGAACCGGACTCCCACGATGGTGATAGCCGCGCCGGTGAACAGGGCCAGCAGCATCAGCGTGAATGCCCGGGACCATTCACGCTGCAGGCTAAAGGAGCGCAGCGTAGTGGGGGCTCTATTCATGGGCGTCCTCGGACCGGGGTGATGTTATGCCTAAATTACACGGCACTTCCTACAATCGGGCTTCGACAGGCTCAAACACCGGGCGTCACCGGTTTCGGCAGGCTCAGTCGCCGAGTCGGCCCAGCGCCCAGTCCCAGCGGATCAGCTCCTGTTCAAGCCGGACGGCCATCCCAAAGGCGTCATTGCGGAGACCTTCGTACAGTGCGGACTCATCAGGTGTCAGCCTGCCAAGCGAAGCCTTCGACGGCGACGGCTCGGTCACCCATGCATCTCGGTGTGCCAGCAGCGTGGCCTCGTCCATCATCACGCTCATCACATGCGGGTGGACCGCCCGCAGCTGGTCCAGGATCCGGAACCCGTGGGTGTCCAGATCGCCCCAGTACAGGACCTCGCGGTCGCGCAGCCACCCTGCATCCCGCAGCGACGAGAAACCATAGCCGCCGCCATAAATAGCCAGCGTGTCCTGCCTGTCGGGGAGGGCCAGAAAGTTGACGAGGTTTTCCGTGATCAGCACTTTGGTGACCGGCAGGCTCAGCGTACTGAAGGCTTCAGCGGTCACGGTCAGGTCCCGCGCCGTGCCCAGCAGTGGCACGGCAGGATCCAGCACGCGGAACCTGACCAGCTCCGGCGGATGCAGGAAGCCGTGGCCCGCGGCAAAGCGCGCCGCCGGCGTCCGGGCCGGCGTTAGCCCCAGCAGCGAACCGGGCTCAGCGGGAAAGTCCGGAAGAGAGTCCTCGTCCGGCTCAATCTCGGCGCGCACGGAATCAGCCCGCAGCGCCATGGCCAGCTCGCTGATCACCGCCCTGTGGTTCTCGATGAACTTGGTGTGCACACCGGGAAGGCTCAGCTGACGCACATAGATGCCGGGCACGGGATTGTCCTCCAGCCACAGGGCCACCCGGGCCGCTGTCAGCGCGTCAGCCCCGAGTTCCAGCAGCTTGAGCGGCCGCTTCAGCGCCCAGCCGCGGAACAAGGAGTGCAGCGAGGCCAGACTCCCGGCAAGCTCCACGAACCGGGCTGCATCCTTCGCCTTACCCACAAAGCCGATCTCGGCCTCGGCGTTTGCAAAGACCGCCGCCGCCGGAAGCTGGTTGGCCCCCACCGTGGTGCGCCCCACCTCTGCGGTTTCCAGGCTGAACGGACCCACCGCGGCGAACAACTCAGCCGCCCACGCACTCGCCGCCGCGTAGTCAGTCCGGAGCGTCGCCGCCGTCGGACGTTTCAACGGACGACGGCGGGGGTGCAGTCCGCTGGGTTCCAGTACCTCGCGGAGCAACGCGCCGCTGCCCCAGGCCTTCAGCGACTGCGCCCGCAGGTCAGCCAGTGTGGTCCAGCCCTGCGCGCGGCCCGCCTGTGCCCGGCCCGGGGCGGAACCCGAAAGCCGGTCACCCGGCACGCCGGGCCCGCTCGTCCCGGTACTCCTGGATGGTCATGTTCCGCAGCTGCGAATCGTCGCCGTTGGTGTTGGCCACGAACCCCACATGGGAGACAAAGGGCTCGATCACATGGATCTTCTGCAGGGGAGTGACGATCAGCAGCTGCAGCTTCATCCGCTGGAACAGCTCCAGCCCGTACCGGGCTGACTCGTCGGAGCCGCGGCCGAACGCCTCATCAATGACCACGAACCGGAAACTGCGGCCACTGCCGGCGTTCTTACCGGCACCCTTGCCGGACGCCAGCCCGAACTGGAACGCCAGGGCGGCCGCGAGAATCGTGTAGGCGAGCTTCTCCTTCTGCCCGCCGGACTTGCCGCCCGAATCCGTGAAGTGTTCAAATTCCTCGCCGGTTTCGGTCCATTTTTCCGAGGCGGAGAACGTGAACCAGTTCCGGACGTCCGTGACCTTGGCGGTCCAGCGCTCGTCGAGGGTGGTGTAGCCGTCCCGGCCCCGGAACCGCTCGATCAGGCGCGCCACCTGCAGGTACTTCTGCTCGGAGTACTGGTCATCGTCGCCGATGGTCCCCTCCGAACAGGCCCGCAGGTCCAGGCCGAACTGCCGGACGTCCAGGTCGGTGCTGTTCTGGTGCTCCAGCTGGATGTGCCGGCCGGTGTTGTACTCAATCCCGGCCAGGGACAGGTTGATTTCGCCGATGCGGTTCACGATGTCCTGCCGGCGGCTGTCCAGGAACGCGTTGAACGCCACCACCTCGTGAATGGTGTTCTGGTTCAGGGACTCCTTGAAGTGGGCCTCAAAGCGCGGGAGATCGTTGCTGACCAGCTGCTCCAGCAGCTTGCCGAACTCGCCGGCAGACTCCAGGGCGGCGTCAATCTCCGTGGTCTCGTTCGGGTACTTGTTCCGGAACTCGGCCATGAGCCGGACGGTCTTCTCGGCGGCCCGGGCGATCTGTTTGGACAGTGCGTCGATGGTGTCTGTCAGCCCGGACCGGACGGAGCTTTCGACGGTGCCGGTGTTTTTGTAGGTGAGCGGTTTGCCGGCGAGTTCCGCGGCGGCGAGCCTTGCGACGGCGGCCAGCACGCCGCCGTCGTCCGTCAACGGGGTCTCCCGCAAGACGTCGCGGCAGTCCTCGATCGCCTCCACAATGTCCTTGGCCGAGCCCTCGTTGGAGCCGATCCGCCGCTGGACATCATCGGCCCGCACCTGCAGGCGATCCAGCTTTCCGGTGAGCTCGGCTTCCTTCGCCGTCAGCTGCCGCAGCACATCGCTGGTGGACTCCAGCTGGGCCTTCTCCGCCTTGAGCTCCTCGATGCGGCGTGCGGTGAGCTGCCAGCTGAGCTCGGCGAAGTCCGACACCGCCCCGATGATGCCCAGCTGCTGGTTCTGCCGGCCGATTGCGCCCAGGGAATCGTTGACCCTGGACAGCTGGCCGGCCACCACGCTGAGCTGGCCCTGGACCTCGTCCTGCTCGGCACGGAAACGGCTGATCTTGTCCAGGTTGTCCCAGCCCAGGACGTAGTTCCGCCGGTCCGAGAGCTCCTGCCGGTCATCCTTCTCGTGCCGGCCGCGGCCGCCCTTGAGCTGGCCGTTGGCGGTCAGCGCCTTGGAGCGGCGGCGGAAGTCCTCCAGGGTGTCGCAGCAGAAATAGTCGAAGCGGCTGCTGAGCTCATCGAGCAGAAAACTGCGGAACGGCGTCCCCTGCTTGATGGCGATCTTCGCCGCCAGCGTGCCCGCCTCTGCCGGCTTCGGCGTGTACGATTCGCCGATCTTCAGGTACACCAGCCGGCCGCGCAGGTTGTTGCCGTCCACCCAGCCGCTCACCGCAGCGTAGTGCTCCGACGGCACCAGCAGCGACAGGGCAAAGCCGCGCAGCGTGCGTTCGGCGGCGCCTTCCCACGCCGCTTCGCCGTCGCGGACGCGCAGCAGCTCACCGGCGTACGGCAGCTCTGATTCCTGGATGCCGGTACCGTCGCACAGCCGACGGCGGAGCTCCACCTGGGGGCGCGGCAGCAGGTTGGGACGCGCCTGCAGGCTGGTCAGCTCCGCGGCGATGTCGCTGGCGCGGCCCGTGAGCACCGTGCGTGTCATGGTCAGTTCGGTGCGGGTGTCCTGCACTTCGTTGGCTGTGGCGGCGAGGTCCTTTTCGACGTCGGCGAGCCGGGCCCGGTTGGCGTCGAACTGGACGCGGTCCGCCGGGGCCTGAAGACCGAGCTCTGCCGCGGCTTCGGCATACTTTTCGAAGCGAACCCGCTGCGCCCGGGACTCCTCGCCCAGCCGCGCGGCCTCCGCCTCGATGGCGGCCAGCCGGCCGCCGCCGTTGCCGCGGATATCTTCCTTCACGGCGGCCAGGTCCAGGCGGAGCTGAGTGATTTCGGTGGCCAGTTTGCCGCTGTCCTCCCGCAGCCGGAGGCCGGTGTTCTGCAGTTCCGTCTGGTGTTCGATGCTCAGCTGCAGTTTCCGGTCCGTGAACCAGGGATGCAGCTGGTCCCGCTGTTGGCGCGCGAATTCATCGTCGCGGCTCAGGGCGGTGTGCTGGGCGGCGCCCTCGGTGATGGGGGTGAGCAGGGCGATCTGGTCCTTGGCCCGGAGGACGGCGTCGTGGGCCTTCTTCAGGTCGTCGAAATGGTGGATGAGGTTGCCGATCCGGGCCTCGACGTCGTCTTCCTCGAGCATGTTGGTGCGCACGAAGTTGGTGATGTTCTCCACCTGCTTCATGGACACCGTGCGGTGGAACAGCTCCATGGCCTGGTTTCCGCTGATGCCGAACTGCCGCTTGAACGCCGCCGCATACGGCTCGAACGTTTCGTGGAGGGACGCACCCGCGGCCCGGAGCTGCTTCTTCAGCTTCGCGGGGTCCTGGCCGAAGTTGGCGAAGTCCCCGGCGATGGACTGCTCGCCCTCCACCAGCGAGTAGAAGCGGTTGGGCTGGCCGGCTTCCTGGGTGGCCCAGAGGGTGATGGCAAGGGTGATTGATTTGCCCAGGACTGCATTATGGAAGACGCCCAGGACCACTGTGAGCTTGCCGGTCCCGCGCAGCGCAACTGGCTTGGAGTACTCGCCGCCGGCGCTCCGGGTGCTCTTGTGGAAACCCCGCACATACGACATCAGCGTGCGTTCCTTCTTCTGCGCACCCGCGGCCTTGTTGTACTCGATCCTGTTGGCCGGCAGCAGCAGGGTGGTGATCGCATCCACCACTGTCGACTTCCCGGAGCCGATGTCGCCGGTCAGCAGGCTGTTCGAACCGTCCAACCGGAACGTCCGCACCTCCTGGTGAAAGGTGCCCCAGTTGAGCAGCTCCAGACGGTGCAGCCGGAATCCCGGGGGAGTACCGGCGTCGTCCGCTTTTTCATCCAGGCTGAACAGCATCTCCTGCTCGTCTGTCCCGCCTTTAACTGGGGTGGCCGTCTCGGTGGTCATGTGCGGTCCTCTTCCTTACTGCCGGTGACGGCTCCGCTGAGCGAGGCGCGGTAGTCAGCGAGCCGCGCGTCGAATTCCTCCAGCCACTGGGCATCCACGTAGGCCTTCAGGATCCGTGCTACTTCGTAGGTGCCCGTCTGGCCGCGGAGTTTCCGCAGGAAGCCCAGCTCCACCACCTTCTTGATGTTGGTGCTGAGCTGGTCCAGGATCCGCGCCTCGTTGCTGGATTCGGGCAGGAAAACGGCCACCATGTCTGCGATGTCCTGCTCGGTCATGATGAGGCGCAGTTCGCTGCTGTTGGTGTCGAATTCGAGCATCCGGCCGCGGAGCAGCGCCAGGAGGAGGCTGACGTTGAAGGTGAGCGGGCGGCGGGGGATCAGCCGCGGCAGTGTGCCGTCCGGATCCTCGCGGGATTTCAGGAACGCGTAGCCCTCGGACTCGTCCAGGATCAGGTCAAGGCCCAGGACGGCCACGTAGTCGCGGACATGGGAGGACAGGCCCAGCAGCGACTGCCAGATCTTCTCGTCCGTCTCGGCGTAGACCACGCCCTTGAAGAGCTTGGTGA
Source organism: Pseudarthrobacter sp. (assembly GCF_036675385.1). Classification (NCBI taxonomy): domain Bacteria; kingdom Bacillati; phylum Actinomycetota; class Actinomycetes; order Micrococcales; family Micrococcaceae; genus Pseudarthrobacter; species Pseudarthrobacter sp. The sequence goes on from NZ_JAKFFD010000040.1 coordinate 7,408, forward strand.
CGACGCCGGGAAGTTCCTCCGGCGTGTGTGTTTCGGCTGCGTCTGTGGTGGTCATGCCGGCCTCACGAAGATGATCTGTTCGACGGTGGCTTCCCGGATGCTGCCGTCCGGGAGCTGCCAGGACAACTGCTGTGACTCGTCCGGGTTAATGGACGCCCAGTCCGATTCGGTGGCGAGCTGGTAGTAGGCCACGAGCTCGGCCAGCCCCTGGGAGAGCGGATGGGCGGCCGCTACTTCGCCGAGGGTGGCCTGCTCGGCGCCGGCCAGGACGTCGTCGATATTGGACTTCAGCCGCTCCGTGTCCACATGGAACTGGCTGAAGAGGGCGCCGGCGTCCACGTTTGCATCATTTGCCGCCACCACGACGTCGTCCACCATGATCCGCCGGCTCGGCTCATACAGCGGCCGTTCGAAGGGGAGCGCGACCTCGACGGACTGAGCGGCGATCTCCGTAAAGACGCCCGACGGCGGCACCTCCCGGGTGCCCAGCGCGCCGGATTCGATGCTCCGGACGAGCTGCATGATGCGCTTGTTTTCCAGGAACACCTTGTCGTCCAGGAGCCGGCGCATCTGCTGCGAGAGCTGCCGGACAGTGGCCTGGGTCTGCTCGACGGCGGGTAGCCAGTCCTGGTGCAGATTGGTCACGGCGTGCAGGTTGTCCAGTTTGGCGAGGGCGTCGATCTGCGTGGCCCGCTGCAGCAGGTCCCGCAGTTCCGTTCGGAGCTGCGGGGACATCAGGTAGTCCCAGAAGCCCTGGAACGTTCGGCCCTGGAGGGAACCGCTGATGTCCTGCTGGTTGGCGAAGATCGAGGCAAGGAGCTCGCCCTGGGTGCCGTCCCAGGTGGCGATCTGTTCACGGACCTGCCGGTCAAGCTTCCGGAAGTTCTGCTCCACCTCACGGAAATCGGAGAGCAGGTCCTTGGCCAGGGTGGTCAGCTGCTGGAAGTGGTCCAGGGCTTCCGGCGCAGTCATCACGCGGATGTTGCCGTCCTTGATCCGCTGCATCTCGGCGTCGATCCCGTCCCGCTGGCGCTGGAGCTCGGCCAGCCTTACCTCCGGATCGGTCTCGGACTGCTGGACCAGGGCCTTCAGCACGGCGAAGATGCTGGTCAGCCTGGACTGCGTGGCCACGAAGTCCCGCCCGCTCAGGCTCTCCACCCAGCGGACCACATCCTCGGCGGCGGCGGTGAGATCGTAGCGCGGCTCGTCCTGGCCGGGGACGTAGTATTTCCGCAGCCATGCCCGTTCCGGGGCCGCCCACTCATCCAGGTACTCACCGGCCGGCCTAGGATACTTGTCCTCGCCGAAGACTTCACGGAGGCCGAACAGGACATCATCAAGGTGGTCAATGAGCTCCTGCCGGCCGATGTCCCGCTGGTTGGGTCCGGTGAAGGCCTTGATGAAGAAGCTGACCGCCAACGGGGCGTTCTGTGCGCGGAGCAGGGACCACCCTGCGTGGTTCTCACGCAGTGCGTTGATGGCGTAGAAATCCATGGCGTCCTCATGCAGGGTGCTGTTATTCCTAAGCTACACGGGGGCGGTGACAGTGATCGAACTTGTCGTCCCCGGTTGATCGAGCCTGTCGGGATCCAGGGTTTCGACAAGCTCAACCACCGGGCGCACTCAACCACCGGGGGATAGGACGTTCAGGCCTGCCTCGACGGCGGCAGCCAGGAGCTCAGCGTCATACGCCACCATTACGTCGGACTGCAGCCGGATGGCTGCGGCCAGATGGATGGCGTCGGCGCTTCGGAGCTTGCCGGGCAGGGCCGCCGCGTACATAAGGTCCGAACGGGCAAGATCGACCAGGTTGATGGCTCCCAGGACCGTATTGACGGACTCGCCGGGAAATCCGCGGCGATGGGCCGCGCAATGAAGTTCCGTATAGAGGAGCATCGAAGCCACCAGCTGGTGGCCCTGGGCGGCCGCGGTTGAGAGGTAGTGGGCGCCCGCGGATGACTCTGGCTCTTCGACCACCAGCTTGAGGACAGCCGACGTATCCAGGTAGATGATCACCGGTCCCCGCGGAGGTCAGCCAGGATCTCAGCAGTGCCGGCTTCTGACGGGACGCGCGGCAGCGTCTGGAAATCGACCGGCCCCTTGGCGGCTGGGCGGACCTGGCCCGCCAGCAGCAGCCGCTCAAAGGGTGACGCCGACGGCGGGATCAATGTAGCGGCTATTTCGCCGTTGTTCGTGACGTCGATGGTTTCGCCGTTCTTAACGCGCTCCAGGATTTTGCTGCTCTGGTTGCGCAGTTCCCGGTGTGGAATGGTCGCCATGGTTACCTCCGTAGCAATCGTAGCAACCTGCGTGTCCGAGGGTAAGGATTAGTCACCGCGGGTTTCGGGATGCTCGGTTTCGACAGGCTCAACCACCGCGGGTTTGGACAGGCTCAACCACCGCCCGCTCCCAGTGCCGCCGGAGCAATTCAGCCAGCCGCTCGGGCTCGATCCGGTGTGGCGGATCAAAATGGTGGCGCTTGGGGAACACTTCCAGGTGGAAGTCCGGGAAGAAGACCCTGGACAGTCGGCTGGCGATATCGCCGTAGTCATGGGGATTGCTCAGGCCGCCCAAGGCGAAGTAGACGGGCTGGCGAAAGGCAGCCAAACGCGCCCTCTCCAGGTCATAGTTTTTGAAGGTCCGCAGGAATGCCCTGATGCCCGCCGGCCGGTTGGCCATCCACGGCGGCGGGGGATCCGGCGGCGGCGGAAGGACGACGTCGGGCTTAACTCCCAGCCTCATGAAGGCGGACATGAACTGTTCCGGCGGGAGTGTTTCCAGCTGGTCGTACTTCTTCCGGAGCTCCGCGTACGCAGGGCTCCAGTCCCAGTTCCCGGCCCAGGCAGGTTCCAGCAGCGCCAGGCTCAGCAGCCTCCCCGGGTGCTTGGCAGCGAACGCCAGCGCCGCCGCGCCGCCACCTGAATAGCCCGCCAGATGGAACGTCTCCCATCCCCGGGTATCGGCTTCGCGCAGCACGCCGTCGATCTCTGTGTCCAGGCTCCAGTCCGCCGGCGGCCCATCGTCCGCGTAGAGCTCGAGATCCTTTGCGATTGCCTGGACATCCGGCCCGAGGGCTGCGATGAGTCCGCCGAAGGCGGCCTGGGCGGGGAGTACAGCGCCTGGTAGAAGAATGGCCCGAATTGGTCCCATGGGAGAACGGTACGCCTGGGTTTCGACAGGCTCAACCACCGGATCTTGGAGGCTCAACCACCCGTCTCGTTGGCCGGTGGTAATCGAGGTTCAGAATCTCCTGTAGTCTTGATCCTGTTGTTGTGTTTATGCGGTTGGTAGTTCAGGCAGTACGCGCGGTCGAAAGTCCGCGTCTTTCTGAAGTAGCGGTTTTGAACACCCCACACCGGAGGACCCGAAAGTCGGGACTTTTCCTCCACCTTCACGAAGGACAAAAATAATGGCTACTGGTACCGTCAAATGGTTTAACGCTGAAAAGGGCTTCGGCTTCATTTCCCCCGATGACTCCTCACAGGACGTTTTCGCTCACTACTCCGCGATCGCCTCTTCCGGCTTCCGCTCACTCGAAGAGAACCAGAAGGTTTCCTTCGAAACCGAGCAGGGCCCCAAGGGTCCCCAGGCCGTCAACATCCAGGCACTCTAATTCTTTAGAGATTCTGGGGCCTTAGGGTTTCATTATTCAAAGCAGGGCCGGTCATAGACCGGCCCTGCTTTTGTTAACCCGGAAGTGCTTCAAAGCGCCCGACTGGCAACTTGCGGGAAACCCCTTCAAGATAGTCAGTGGGCAAGCAGGGGGGATCGAGTCCATCCCGCCGCACAGAGAGGCCCGCCCTTCGTGGCAATACCAAAACGTCAACTCAGTCCGCTCATCCGCAAGTACGTCAACGGCAGCCGCCCAGCCCAGGCAGAGACCAGAGGCCTCGGCGAGCTCAAGCCGGTGGAGCCCGCTGCCCGCCGGGAGGGGGTGCCCGTACTGGGCGATGACCAGGTCTATGTGATGAAATACGGGACGGTCTATCACACGGCGTGGTGTCCGGTGGTGGGCGACAGCTGGGACCACGCCCCCAGAAGACTGCTAGTGACCCTATTGGCCGCCGTGGGGGAGCGAACCCGGTGCGCGGAATGCAACCGGCACACGAAGGCAGCCAGGGCGTCAGCCGCGCAGGAATACCACCAGCAAGCCCGGCCCACCCCCGAACCCCCACCGCCTGACGCCGTGGTCCCGCTGAAAGTCATCGGGCTGGCCCATGGGATACTCTTCCTGGCCGCAGGGCAGGAATATCGGGAACGTTTTAAGGAAACCGCCGTGGAGCCGGCTACCCCGCTGTGGGTGGACGGGCGCCGCGACGGCATGGTGGTGCGGCTGGACTCCGCCAGCGACGAACCACTCGTGCTTGTCCAGTTGGACCCCCGCGCCACGTTCCGGAACGGTCCGTACCAGGTGCGCCTGCGTCATCCGCTGCGGCGGTCGGCCACCAAACCCTATGCGGTTGAGTCGGTTGAGTC
>NZ_JAKFFD010000027.1:0-11816 GCF_036675385.1 Pseudarthrobacter sp.
CGGCACGCTGCCAACCTGGAGTCAGTCCGCACCTACGAGGGCACCGACGAGGTCCACATGCTCGTCCTTGGTCAGCACATCACCGGCCTCGGCGCGTTCCGGTAAGCCCGCCCGCCCCTCCCCAACTGATATGTAGGGCGGCTAGTCGGGCAGGATGACCAGCTCAAGGTAGCCCCGCAGGCACCCTGCCATGTCCACACTGTCACGCGATAGCAGCCACTGGGTCTGGATGCCGTCCCACAGGGCAATCAATGATGCCGCGGCGGCTTCCGGTTCCACCCCGGGGCGCAGCCGCCCTTCCCCGGCGAGCTGCTCAAACCGACGGGCGTAACTCCGCCGCAGCCGTTCAAATCGTTCGATGAAGAATTCGCGCCCCGGATGGCCGTCCGTGACAGATTCCGCACACAGCACGGTGTACAACTCAATGACACCGGGAATCTCTTCGTTGAAGCGCGCCTGGCGGATGACGGCGTCAACCAGCGTTTCCTCGGGATCGGGAGGCGTTGTGCCATCTCCGCTAATCGAGTCCCGCCAGTTGAGCACGGCAAGCAGCAGATCGCTTTTCGACGGGAAGTAATGCAAGAGGCTCGTCTGGCTCATGCCGACTCGATCGGCAACGTCCTGCAAAGAGCCTCCGCGGTACCCGTGGGCTGCAAAGACGGCGTGCGCAGCAACAAGGATCGCGTTCCGGCGCTCCGTCGACTTCGCGTACGGTCCCCGCCGGGAGGGCCTGCTCGCCTCGTTTGTGGTCATGGCAAGCCAGTGTACAGGCGGATATGCGGGATAAATTCAAAACTCGAGTGACCACTCGAATTTTGTGTTAGCGTTTCTCCTATCGATTCCAGACGTGGCGGACCTCACAGTCTTGCCATGGTGGTCCTGCAGCGCTTCTGGCGCGGCGGGCTTACAGAAGGAGCAGTCAAGTAATGTCCCAGTCCACAGCATCCGGGCGCCCTGCCGATGTTTCCTACATCACGGACCGCGGACCGGGTTCGGGCAGGCGGACAGCCGCCCGCTCCTGGCTGCACAGCGACGCCCCTACCCAGTCACTCAACGGCAACTGGCGCTTCCGGCTCCTGCCCGGTGCACCCGGAACCCCCGGAGGCCGCGGCGCGCTTCCCGCCGGCGAGGCTCCCGAGGGCGTCGCCGAGGAGGCCTTCGATGACTCGTCGTGGGACGAGATCGCCGTCCCGGCACACTGGGTGCTGGAAGGCGACGGGCGTTATGGGCGGCCCATCTACACGAATGTCCGCTTTCCCTTCCCCACCGATGCACCCAACGTCCCCGACGAGAATCCAACCGGCGACTACCGGCGCACGTTCGAACTGCCGGAGTCATGGACCGAAGCCGAACGGATCCTGCTGAGGTTCGACGGCGTCGAGTCGCGGTACAAGGTATGGGTCAACGGGGTGCCGATCGGCGTCGGCGTCGGGAGCCGGCTGGCTCAGGAGTTCGACGTAACCGGTGCGGTGCGCCCAGGGACGAATGTGGTGGCGGTCCGCGTGCACCAGTGGTCGGCGTCGAGCTACGTCGAAGACCAGGACCAGTGGTGGCTGCCTGGCATCTTCCGCGACGTGACGCTCCAGGCACGGCCGGCGGGCGGCATCGACGACGTCTGGCTGCGCACCTCGTTCAGCGGCTCCGGTGATTCCGGCGCTGGCAGCATTAACCCTGAAATCACGGCAAACGGTGACGCCTTTCCGGTGACGCTGTCCGTGCCGGAGCTGGGCGTGGACGTCACGTGGACCTCCGCGGCGGACGTTGCCCCGGTGGCGATCGACGCCGTCGAACCGTGGTCTGCCGAGATCCCGCGGCTGTATGACGCAACGGTGAGCAGCGCTGCCGAAACACTCTCCCTCCGCCTGGGCTTCCGCACGGTGGAAATCGTGGGCGACCGCTTTCTGGTCAACGGCCGGCGCGTGGTGTTCCACGGCATGAACCGCCACGAGACCCATCCCGACCGGGGCCGCGTCTTCGACGAAGAATCTGCCCGCGCCGATCTGGCCCTTATGAAGCAGTTCAACGTCAATGCGATCCGCACCAGCCACTATCCCCCGCATCCGAGGCTGCTGGACCTGGCCGATGAAATGGGGTTCTGGGTGGTGCTTGAGTGCGACCTCGAAACGCACGGATTCCATGCCCAGCAATGGGCCGGCAATCCCAGCGACGATCCCGCCTGGCGCGAAGCCTTTGTGGACCGCATCGAGCGCGCCATCGAGCGCGACAAGAACCACCCCTCCATCGTAATGTGGTCGCTCGGCAACGAGGCCGGCACGGGCGCCAACCTCGCCGCAATGGCCGCATGGGCCCATGCCCGCGACACCGGACGCCCGGTCCACTATGAGGGCGATTACAGCGGCGCCTACACGGACGTCTATTCGCGGATGTACTCCTCCGTGCCCGAGACCGAGACGATCGGACGCGACGACTCCGGCTCGCTGCTGCTGGGCTGCTCCGCCGCCGAGTCGGCACGGCAACGGACCAAGCCGTTCATCCTGTGCGAGTACGTTCACGCGATGGGCAACGGCCCCGGTGCCATCGACCAGTATGAGGACCTCGTTGACCGCTACCCGCGGCTGCACGGCGGATTCGTCTGGGAATGGCGTGACCACGGCATCCGCACACGCACGGCAGACGGAACGGAATTCTTCGCCTATGGCGGCGATTTCAACGAGGTCATCCACGATGGCAACTTCGTGATGGACGGAATGGTCCTCTCCGATTCGACACCGAGTCCAGGGCTTTTCGAATACAAGCAGATCGTGGCGACGATCCGTTTGAGCCTGGGCACGGAGGTGCCCGCCGGAACAGCGTCCGACGGCGGTGCGCGGCAATTCATCACAGTCGCCAACCTGCGGCACTCGGCGGATGCGTCCGACGTCGTGCTCCAGTGGCGGACCGAAGTGGACGGCATCCGCAGCGACTCGGGCGAACTGGCAATCGCCGGCGCGTCCGGCAAGGCGCTTGCGGCCGGCGAATCAGTGACCCTCGCGCTACCGGAATTTGCCGTCTCAGGTGCCGTCCCAGGTAACGGCGAGCACTGGCTCACCGTCGAAGCGGTTCTTCGCAAGGACACCGGCTGGGCTCCTGCCGGGCACGTGATTTCAGCGGCCCAGCTGGATCTCTCGGTGCCGGCGGCCCCAGTTCAGGCGCCGCGTCCCACGGCTTCCGTCGGCAGAACCGGCTCCTTGAGTGCCGGGCCTGCGGGTGCCGAATCCTTGGGAACCGGAAAACTGAACCTCGGACCGGCGGTCTTCGAGGACGGCCGGCTTTTGTCGCTGGGCGGCCTGTCGGTAGCCGGTCCCCGTCTGGAGCTCTGGCGCGCACCGACGGACAACGACGAAGGAGCGGGCCACGGCAGTTACGATCTTGGCGACCCGTGGCAGAACAACGGAAACGGCGTACCGGCCCCGCCGTCGGCCGCTGTCTGGCGCAAAGCAGGCCTGGACCGCCTGACCGCCCGCGTGGAAAAGATCGTTGCGAACGACGAATCCGTAGTGGTCCGGACGCGGTACGCGCCGGCGGACAGCGCCGACTCCGTGACGGTCGAAGAGCAGTGGCAGCTCGCGGATGGGGAGCTTTGGCTTCGCCTGGACATCGTCCCCAGCGCTGGCTGGAACATGATCTGGCCACGCATCGGCGTCAGGTTCGATTTGCCCGGCTCCGTGGATGGCGCGTCGTGGTTCGGTGCCGGGCCCCGCGAATCGTATCCGGACAGCATGCACGCGGCCCTGATTGGGCGGTATTCGGCAGCAATCGACGACCTCACGGTGACGTACGCGAAACCCCAGGAGAGCGGGCACCGCAGCGCCGTGCGTTCACTTGACCTGAACAATGAGGGGGCGCCCTGGCTGAGGATCGAGACGGTGGCGGATGCCCGCGGGCGCCGGCCCGGTTTCACTTTGGCCCGTCACACGGCACAGGAGATCAGCTCCGCAGCCCATCCCCACGAGTTGCCTCCGAGCGAGCACAGCTACCTCTACCTGGACGCCGCCCAACATGGGTTGGGTTCACGGGCCTGCGGCCCGGACGTCTGGCCGGACTTCGCCCTTCGTCCGGAGGCCCGCACGCTGACGCTGCGCATCGGGACTGCCGGGTAGCTACGCAGCTCCGACCGGGACGGGTTCCTTGGCGCCTGCGTCCTTGCGGATGGTCGCGCTGATCACGGCGGCGATGGTGCACATGGCGGCCGCGCCGAACCAGGCGTAGGTGTACTGGCCGGTGGCGTCCCGGATGGCACCGGCGCCGAGGGCGGCGGCGGCCGCGCCCACCTGGTGGGCCGCGAACACCCAGCCGAACACCACGCTGCCGTCCGCGCCGAACGTTTTCCGGCAGATTGCCGCGGTGGGCGGTACCGTCGCCACCCAGTCCAGGCCGTAGATCACCACAAAAACGATCATGCTCGGCTGGACGGTGGCGCTCAGGAGCAGCGGCAGCACGAGCAGGCCGATCCCCCGGAACTGGTAGTAGACGGCCAGCAGGATTTTGGGGTTGTACCGGTCGGTCAGCCAGCCGGACGCGATGGTGCCCAGGATGTCGAAGATCCCGACGACGGCGAGCAGCCCGGCCGCGGTGGTTTCGGGCATGCCGTGGTCGTGGGCGGAGGGGATGAAGTGGGTGCCGATCAGCCCGTTGGTAGTGGCCCCGCAGATCGCAAAACCGGCCACCAGCGCCCAGAATGTCCGCACTTTGCTGGCCCGCTTGAGTACCTGGAGGGCGCGCACTGCGGCGTTGCTGCTGCGCCCGCTTTCCACGGCAGGGGCGGCGGCAGACTCAGCCGTTCCCTCCTCAGGTGCCGTTTCACCGTAAGGCAAGGCGCCGACGTCGGCCGGTGAGTTCTTGAGGAACTTCAGCACCAGCGGCACCACCGCCAGCGCGCCGGCGGCGATCAGCAGCGAGGCCTGCCGCCAGCCCGGATCCTGGGCCAGTATGGCGATGAACGGCAGGAACACCAGCTGGCCCGCGGCGCTGCCGGCGGTCAGGATGCCGATCACCAGGCCCCGGCTCTTGGAGAACCAGGTGTTGGCGATGGTGGCGGCGAAGACGAGCGCCATGGAGCCGGTGCCCAGCCCGATCAGCAGGCCCCAGGTCAGGAGGATCTGCCAGGACTCGGTGACCAGGACCGTGAGCGCACTGCCGGCGCCGATCATCACCAGGGCGGTGGCGGTGACGGTCCGGATCCCGAACCGTTCCATCAGGGCAGCGGCGAAGGGGGCGGTCAGGCCAAACAGCACCAGGTTGATGCTGACGGCTGCGGACAGCACGGTGGTGGACCAGCCGAACTCCTGCTGTAGCGGCACCATGAGGACACCGGGGGCGGCCCGGAATCCGGCGGCGCCAACGAGGGCCAGGAAGGCGACGGCCGCGACGATCCAGGCGGGGTGTAGCCGGCGGCGCGTGGTTTCGGTGGCACTCATGCGGCCGTGGCCAGCTGCACGGGCGCGTCCGTCCGGGTGAGGCTGTGCCAGCTGGTGTTGGCGGCCGTGAGCCGTTCCCCGCAGCCGGTGCAGGTGTCCGCGGAGCTGGTCCGCTGGCCGCAGCCGGAATGGATGACGTACATATGGGCCTGGTCAGACGGCGCCGGGAGGTGCTTTTCCGCCCACATGACCACGGCGTTCAGGACCGGGAGGGCGTCCTCACCCTTAGGAGTCAGGACGTACTCCTGGCGGGGGCGGCCGCCGTCGTCGTACACCTTCTTCCCAAGCAGCCCCGACTCCACGAGACCCGCCAGGCGCCTGGTGAGCACCGAATCCGCGACGGCCAGCCGGGACTTCATGGCGTCGAAGCGCCCGTTGCCGAAAAAGACCTCGCGGAGCACCAGCATGCTCCAGGGGTCACCCAAAATGTCGAGACCTCGGGCCATGCTGCAGTTGCGCTGGGACCAGTCGGAGCGGAGAACCATAAAGGCACCCTAGCTAACTTTCTTGAAGAAAGCCAAGGGTGCCTTTGGCTGGCGAGCGCGGTGCTACTGGAGGGGCGCTGCTACTTGAGGAAGGTGAAGGCGCGCTCGAGGTCGGCGATGAGGTCTTCCACGTCCTCGATGCCGCAGGACAGCCGGATCAGGTTGACGGGAACCGCCAGTTCCGTGCCCTTGACCGATGCGTGGGTCATCTCGGACGGGTAGTTCATCAGCGATTCGATGCCGCCCAGGGACTCCGCCAGCGTGAACACCGACGTGTTTTCCGCGACCGTGCGGGCCGCCGCCTCGCCGCCCTTGAACTGGACGGACACCATGCCGCCGAACTTCTTCATCTGCTTCTTCGCCAGCTCGTGGCCGGGGTGGGACGGCAGGCCCGGGTACAGGACGGCCTCCACCTCGGGGCGCTCGAGCAGCCATTCGGCCACGGCCTGGCCGTTGTCGCTGTGCCGGTCCATGCGCACGCCGAGTGTCTTCAGGCCGCGGGTGGTGAGGAAAGCGTCCATGGGGCCGGACACCGCACCCACCGCGAACTGCACAAAGCCGATCTTCTCCGCGAGGTCCGCGTCGTTGACCACGATGGCGCCGCCCACCACGTCGGAGTGCCCGCCGATGTACTTGGTGGTGGAGTGGACCACGACGTCGGCACCCAGGGCGAGCGGGGTCTGCAGGTAGGGCGACGCGAAGGTGTTGTCCACCACGAGGAGGGCCCCGGCGTCGTGCGCTATTGCGGCGAGCGCCTCGATGTCGGTGATCTTCATCAGCGGGTTGGAGGGGGTCTCCACCCAGACGAAGCGGGTCTTGTTCGCGGCCACGGCTTTGCGCACCGCGTCCAGGTCCGCCATGTCCACGGGGGTGTTGCCGATCCCCCAGTCGCCGAGCACGCCGTTGATCAGCCGGTACGTGCCGCCGTACGCATCGTTGCCTAGCACGATGTGGTCGCCCGGCCGGGTCAGCGCCCGGATGAGGGAGTCCTCCGCCGCAAGGCCCGAGCTGAAGGAGTACGCGTGGCTTCCGCCCTCGAGCGCCGCGAGCTGCTCCTGCAGGGCGTCGCGCGTGGGGTTGGTGCCACGGCCGTATTCGTAGCCGTCGCGGAGCCCGCCGATGCCGTCCTGGGCGTACGTGGAGCTGAAGTGCACCGGCGGGACCACGGCGCCGGTGCGGGGCTCGAAGGCCTGGCCGGCGTGGACTGCGCGCGTGTTGAAACCCTGGTTTTCAGAAACAGACATGGAGTTCCTTTAGCTAGTTGCTGAGGTAGGCGAGGAGGTCGTGGCGGGTGAGGATTCCCACGGGGGCGCCGACGAATGTCACCATCACGGTGTCCACGTCGGAGAGCAGTTCGCGGGCTGCGGAGATGGTTTCCAGCGAGCCGATGACCGGCAGGCGGGGGCCCATGTGCTCTGAGATCTTGTCCGTCAGCTTGGCCTCGCCGCGGAACAGCTTGGAGGTCAGGCTGCGCTCATCCACGGCGCCGAGGACCTCGCCCATCACCACCGGCGGTTCCTGCGAGAGGACCGGGATGTGGCTGACACCGAACTCGTTCATGATGTTGATGACGTCGCGGACGGTCTCGTTGGGGTGGATGTGGACCAGGTCCGGCAGCTCGCCGGTCTTGGACTTGATGACCTCGCCCACTGACGTCTCCTCGCCGCCGGAGAGGAAGCCGTAGGAACGCATCCACTGGTCGTTGAAGATCTTGGCCAGGTAGCCGCGGCCGGAGTCCGGGAGGATGACCACCACCACGGCGCTTTCCGGGAGGTCGCGGGCGGTCTGCAGCGCAGCCACCACCGCCATGCCGGACGAGCCGCCCACCAGCAGCCCTTCCTCGCGGGCCAGCCGCCGCGTCATGGCGAAGGAATCGGCGTCGGTGACGGCGATGACGTCGTCCGGGACGGATTTGTCGTAGTTCGCCGGCCACATGTCCTCGCCCACGCCCTCGACGAAGTACGGGCGCCCGGTGCCGCCGGAGTAGACCGAGCCTTCGGGGTCAGCCCCGATGATCCTGACCCGGCCGCCGTCGGCCTCCGGACGGTCCGCCGAGATCTCCTTGAGGAAGCGGCCGGTGCCGGTGATGGTGCCGCCGGTGCCGGCGCCGATCACGCAGTGCGTCACCGTGCCGTCCGTGTCCCGCCAGATTTCCGGCCCCGTGGTCTCGTAGTGGCTGCCGGGGGCGGCCGGGTTGGAGAACTGGTCCGGCTTGTAGGCGCCCGGAATTTCCGTGACCAGGCGGTCCGAGACGCTGTAGTAGCTCTGCGGGCTGTCCGGGGCCACGGACGTGGGGGTGACCACCACTTCGGCGCCGTAAGCCTGAAGCACGGCGCGCTTGTCCTCACCCACCTTGTCCGGCACGACGAAGATGCATTTGTAGCCTTTTTGCTGGGCCACGAGCGCCAGACCCACGCCGGTGTTGCCCGACGTCGGCTCAACGATGGTCCCGCCGGGCAGGAGTTTGCCGGTCCGTTCGGCCTCTTCGATCATTTTCACCGCGATGCGGTCCTTGATGGAACCGCCGGGATTGATGTATTCCAGCTTGACCAGGACTGTGGCTTTGAGGCCTTCCGTCACGTGGTTGAGCTTGATGAGCGGCGTGTTTCCGATGAGGTCCAGGACGGACTGCGCGTACTTCATAGGTACAAAGTTACCGCCTGCCGCCACGGGTCCTGCCCGGGGCTCAGCTCCCTGCCGAGGAATCTGTGTGCCAGAGGCCCAGGGTGTTGCCCTCGGTGTCCTTGAAGTAGGCGTAATAGCCCATGCCGGGAACGGCGTCCTTTGCCTGGGCGACAGTACCTCCAGCGGATTCGACCTGCGCCAGCGCGGCGTCCACGTCCTCCACATCGATGGTGATGATGGGGGTCTTGAGGTTGTCCGTGCGGGGGAACAGGGCCCCGTTGATGGCCCCTGGCGCGCTTGGCAGGCCTGTCTGTTCGTCCGACGGCGTGGTGATGGCGATGGTGTAGTCCATCTCCTGCATGGGGGTCAGGGTCCAGCCAAACGCACTTTGGTAAAAGGTGTTGGCGCGTTCCTTGTCGTCGGAGGGGATCTCGAAATGCACAACTCCAGCCACAGCATGCTCCTTTGAATGCGAGGGGAAGACGCGGACTCCCCGCGCCACACGTTGGAGTCTAGTCCTGGCATCTTCGGCCTGAAAGGGGCTCCGGAAGCTGCGTTGTCAGCCCATCGTGGGACCATGAATACATGACCATCCTTGACGCTCCGGCCCGGCTTGCCGCCGCCGCGGATGCGTCCCTGCGGTGGCATCCGGACGGCCCGTACAGCCTGCACCAGACGCTGGGAACGCTCCTGCGGGGTACCGGAGATCCGTCGTTTTCGTTCCGGCCGGACGGGTTATGGATGGCGTTTACGACGCCGGACGGCCCGGTCACGCTGCGCCTCACCGCGGCTGCGGATGGGGCTGTTGACGCCCAGGCCTGGGGTCCGGGTTCCGCCGCCGGACTCGCCGGCGTGCCCCGGCTCCTGGGCGCCGAGGACGATTGGTCGGCGTTTGACGAACCGGATTTCCACGCCACGCTCCCCCGGATGGTCCGTGACGCCCGACGCCGGAACCTGGCTGTCCGGCTGCCCTCCACCGGGCGGGTGGTTGATTGCCTCGTGCCCACCATCCTCGAGCAGAAGGTCACCGTCATTGAGGCCCGCCGCGGCTACCGGTACCTGATGTACCGGTTCGGCTCGCCGGCTCCGGCGGCAGGAAGCGCGGCGCCGGAAGGGCTCCGCCTCCAGCCCACGCCTGAGCAGTGGCTGCGCATCCCCTCGTGGGAATGGCACCAGGCCGGCGTAGGACCCCAGCGTTCGGCGACCGTCATGCGGGCGCTGCGATCCGCCGTCGCGCTTGAACGGCTGGCCGCCCTTCCGTCCGCGGAGGCGGCAGCAAAGCTGCAGGTGATTCCCGGTATCGGGGTGTGGACCGCGGCCGAAGTGGTGCAGCGGACGCACGGCTGCCCGGACTCCATCGCGGTGGGCGACTACCACCTCGCCGCCTATGTGGGCGCAGCCCTCACCGGCCGCCGGACGGACGACGCCGGCATGCTGGCCTTGCTTGAGCCGTGGACGGGGCACCGGCAGCGTGTGGTCCGGATGATCGGCCTGAGCGGCTTCCGCAAACCGACGTTCGGGCCGCGGATGACCATCCAGGACCACCGCCGGCACTGACGGTTCCGCCGTGGACTCGGGCCGCGGATGGGTATAGCGTGGCGCCATGGAGCCCGCACCAGAGCCCCGGAATTCCGAATTCTCTGGGAGTCAGCCATGATCCACACTGACAAGCTAACCAAGACATTCACCGTCAAGAAGGAAACGGTAGAAGCCGTCAAGGGGGTCGACATCGATGTTGCCCCGGGCGAGCTTGTGGCGTTCCTTGGCCCGAACGGTGCGGGCAAATCCACCACCCTGCGCATGCTCACCACGCTGCTCCGGCCCACGTCGGGCACGGCAACCGTCGCGGGCGTGGACGTCACAGCGGACCCGGCCGGCGTACGCGCCCGGATCGGCTACATCGGCCAGGGCAACGGCGGCGGGCACAGCTTCCGGGTCATCGACGAACTGATCATGCAGGGCCGCTTCTACGGTATGAACTCCACGGATGCCGCTGCCCGGGCACAGGAGCTCCTGACGTCCATGGACCTGGCCGACCTCGCCAAACGCACCGTGGTCAAGCTGTCCGGCGGGCAGCGGCGGCGGATGGACGTGGCGCTGGGGCTGATGCACTCCCCGCGGCTGCTGTTCCTGGATGAACCGTCCACCGGCATGGACCCGCAGAACCGGGCCAACCTGTGGGACCACATCATGCGGTTGCGCGCCGAGCACGGCACCACCATCGTCCTCACCACGCATTACATGGACGAGGCCGATTTGATGTCCGAGCGCGTGATCGTCATTGACCACGGCCAGATCATCGCCGATGACACAGCCGCCCGGCTGAAGGCCAACCTGGCCGGCGACCTGCTCGCCGTCGAGGTGGCGGCGGAGTCCGCCGCGGGCGTGCGCGGGCTGCTGGGCCGGGCCGCCGCGGGCGGTGAGGTCAACGAAAACTCGTACGACGGCGTGGTCCGCTTCCGCCTCCGGCTCACCGAAGGCGCCCGGCTGGCACCGGCGCTGCTGCAAGAAATGAACGACGCCGGCGCTCCCGCCCAGTCCCTTGAGCTGAAACCGCCCACCCTGGACGACGTGTTCCTGGAGCTGACCGGCCGCAATCTGCGGGAAGGAGCAAACCGCTGATGGCTGTGCAAAGCACCGAGGTCCTGGAAAAGCCAGGCCTGGTCCAGATCCTGCATGACACCAGGTTCGTCTTCTGGCGCGAGATGCTGCTGCCGCTGCGTGACCCGTTCTCGCTGGTCTTCTCGCTGCTCCAGCCGCTTGTATTCCTGGGTCTCTTCGGCCCGTTGCTCGGCGCGGCCGTGGGGGCACCCGCATTCGGCGGCCAGTCCACGCTGCAGTGGTTCCTGCCCGGCGTCGTGGTCATGATTGCCCTGTTCGGCACGTCCATGACGGGCTCCAACCTGCAGTACGAGCTCATGACCGGTTCTTATGAGCGCATCCTGGCCACGCCGCTGTCCCGCTCGTCGCTGATGATCGGGCGGGCGCTGAAGGAATGGGCGCCGCTGGTGGTGCAGGGCCTGCTGATCGCCCTGGTCTGCATCCCGTTCGGCTTTGTCTTCTATCCGCTGCACGTGCTGTTCGGCCTGGTCATCCTGGGGATCTTCGGGATCGGGCTCGGCGCCCTCTCCTACGCGCTGGCTCTGGTATCGCAGAACAAGGAGTGGATCTTCTGGGGTGTGCAGCAGACGCTGCTCTTCCCGCTGATGATCCTGTCCGGCATCATGCTGCCCATCGAGGCAGGGCCGGACTGGATGAAGACCGCCAGCCTCTTCAACCCCCTGACTTA